>JBHLRT010000059.1:0-7841 GCA_048882305.1 Candidatus Thorarchaeota archaeon | reverse complement strand
CGTCCAAAGGGTATTGAAGAACTGAATGAACTAAAAAACCTCTCATACAAGGAATATCTGTAACTTGGACCAATGCCTACTGAACAGAAACTAGTTGTGGTGATTTTCATCTCTACAATTATTCTTTGGTTTACTGAGAAGCTTCCTGATTTTATTGCTAATGCGATTGGATGGTCAGGTCACGGAATTTCAAGTGCCGTTGTAGCACTGATTGGTGGTCTTTCTCTTATGGTTCTCCGTTTGATTGACGAAAAGGATGTATCTTCAGGAATTAGCTGGTCTTCTTTATTGATTCTCGGAAGCGGAATTGCTCTTGGCGGAGCAATGATTGAAACAGGCTTGTCCTCCTTCATCGCTCATCAGATGTCTGGTTTGGGGATTTTTCCATCGTTTCTAGTAATCATCATCATTGGCGTTATAGCTGTGTTGGTCACAATGGTTGCTTCCAACACTGGTGCGGCAGTCATTCTAATCCCAATCGCGATACCTTTGGCAACTGGCTTAGGGATTGATCCTCTTCTCATTGTCATGGTTATAGCAATCGCTGTTTCTATGGACTTTGCACTGCCAACCGGGACACCTCCCTCAACGATTGCATATAGTACAGGCAAGGTCGAGATGCATGAGATGATAAAAACTGGACTGTTTGTGGATCTACTAGCAATAATTGTTGTAACAATTGTTGCTGTATGGCTATGGGGAATCCTTGGTCTAGTAGTTCTTTGAATCTGATAGTGCATCTCTAGTATTCACGAAGGGTTTAAATCGCTCCGCAGAACGAACCTCACCAAGGTGGCAAGATATGAGCTGGGTAGCAAAGATAATCAATGGAAATCCTGATGAATTTACACACGCCAGATTGGTCAAGTACGGTATCGGGACACACCCTGGTCCAAGAACTAAACTAACTCTCAGTAAGACTAGTATCAAATTCAAAGCTGACTTAGATCAAGAAAAAGACATCCTTAAGGGATATGTCTTGGGTGCTCCTAAAGGTTCTCACAAGGTAAAAGGTACAATTATCACGTACGCTGATCATCAAAGTGAATATGCTCAATTGAACATGCCATTGACTTGGAAGAAATCATCAGGTAAAGGATCACCAGTTTTCAAAACCAAAGTAGATGAAGTAGCTCCGCTTGATGATATCAAAGCGCTCTTTGATTTTGACGACCCAACAACATTCTATCTTCTCTCACTTAATCCACGAGATGGTTCCAAACCATGGAAAGTGACCACAAAGACATCATTCCCCAAAGGTGGACCCTCTGGCGATGAAGAAGAAAGTGATGAAAAAGATCCTGTCTTTACAAAAGGTGCTCTAGGTAACACACCCGAAGTTCTAGAGTTCATTCTTAACACCTACCTTCCTGACCTGAAGGATAAGATTGGCCCAAAAACCAAGAACATCACGATTCGAAACAATCTAGTCATCGAAGATATCGAAATCCCTAATGACCCCTCTCTTAGTTTCTCTGAAAAACGCCGTTTGGCTAAGAAACGGGGTAAATTGATACGAGCGGTAACTATTGATGATGAAGACCATACCAAAGAGTATGAGTTCCTAGCATGATTATCAGAACCGTGACGTTTAAATTAAAAACAAAGTGCGAGCGGTATAAGTAACGATGAGGCGAAATTAATGCAAGGTTTTGAAGGATATTTCTTCCCGATTTCATTGGTGTTCATCTTCCTAGGCCTTTTTGCAGCAGGATGGTTAATCATTCATATTGAACATGGCCGTCACTTCTCTAGATTCAAAGTAGCGTCTGCATTATTTCTCTTAGCGATTTTACTCGGATTCGGGATTCATTTTCTGCTTCTATCTGGTGGACTGTAAGAACATCGACGAATGGTATTTGCTTCATATTTTCGACTGATTATGCACTAAATATCATTATTTAGTCAGCCTCAGAACTAGTTTTGCAATCCCATAGTGGACAGTACGTCTTCAGGATAAGAGGAATCTTGACTTGTTGCTTGAACCTGACATTAAGAAACTAGCTGTTGAAAGTCGTGCGAAGCTAGTTCAAGAATTCGCAGAAAAGTACGCAAATCTAAGAGAGCGCGTAAGGCGAGTTCCTGAAGCTGATGCCCAGAAGATAGCTGATGAGCTCTGCTGTCCTTTGGAGGTTGCTATGATTGCTTACCTCATCAACATGGATGGGATCATGGGATTAAAACAAGCGGTAGGACAGCTTGGTGTTGAACTTCAACGACGAGCTTCTGTCGGCGAGGATGTTCCTAACCTACCTGGAAATATCATGGAGTTCGCTCTTACTGAAGGGAGATGGATTTCTCATATCTATGGAAGCTTTGTTAGGCAGCTTGAGATTCAAGTGCGCGAACTTGCTAATTTAGAAGAGGGTATTGATGGTAACTCCATGGAGGTCGAAAAAGCTCTTTCAATAATTGCTGCAAGAACGAAAATTTCTGAAACAACAATTGCTCCCGTTATCGATGAATGGCTGAAGGAGCACCCAAAAGCTACTAGTAAGGATGCACTCATCTTCTTTGGCCAAGGAATTACCAAATGGAATATCAACACGCTAAATGGAAAATTCATTCAGATTCAACGACGGACTCAAGCATTCTTCCGTGTTTTACGAGAGAGTCTTCTGAGAGCTTCAGATTCCTTTACTATGGAAGCTTCAATTGATAGGATTGATTCATTGATAGAGGACTTAGGAAGTCCTTTTGATGAAATGAATCTTAGAGCTGTTTCTCACTTTCTAGTTCACACAGCTCCACGTCAATCAACAGGCCGAGGTGATCGGTCTCCATATGTTTCAATTGGGGTAACATCGACTCGAGGTAACAAAGCTGAGCCTGACCTCTCTTCACCATTTGATTTTCTTGAGCGAGATGTAAAACTGGCAAAAAGAAGAGTAGGCGATGAGAGAGAGGATTACCTCAAGGAACGAATTAGTCGTGTCATGCGTGTATTAAAGTATCAAGAGAACACTCACTCGGAAAGCGTAGAGAAATGTCTGATGGAACTTGTAGATCGATTCCAACTAGATGCGAGTCCTGTAGCTGAACTAATTGAAAATTCTACAGCAGCTATTACAAGCGCACCAGAAACTGAACGGGCCAAGATTGCAGTTTCTGTAATCTATGATTTTGTTACAACCAATGTTTTTGGAGTGGATTCAGTATGAATTCAACCCAGACTCCTCTTTTTTGGTTGATTGAAATCGAGAGCTATGATTTTCAGATTGGCGCTTTCAAGGATGCTGACTTAACAGGGAAAGCCCTTATCATCTCTAATCAGCTGTGGTCAATCATCCGTGATAATCGAGTCTATTCTGTTCTAATCGGGCCTGGGATTTTCAAAGGCATTGCTAAAAAAGGAGGTATACAGGTTGATGTGCTTGAGTATCTATCGGCCCTCATGTTTGACCCTACAATGCTTCGCTTTGATGAACCTCTCCCACAGGTAGATATTGTCAATCCTGAGGTAATAGATCCACTAGGTGCGCGAAAACAAGAAGAGATAGTCACTGTTATTCGCAATTTGGTTAAGGAAAAAGGAAACATTCTCGCAGCACATCCAGTGGCAACTGTCCAATCAAAAGCTAATGTTCCACAGACAGTACACTACGATGAAATCTTTGAAAAAATCAATGTTTCACATATCTCAGGTTTGCAGAGAGCAAAGTTCATTCTTGCTGGAACTAACGGTCCTATGTACAAATCTTTCGTTGAATACTTCAATAACGGTAAATTCTGGCGCAAGGAACAGACTAAGGTGATGGCTACTCCTTTCAACAAATTCAGTAGTTTCATCGATATTGATGTCATGTCTGATTGGATGATAGTTGAGAAAGCTGGATTTGACTCCAAAACGGGGATAGAAGCAATAGGTGATGAGTTTGAACGTGCTCTATCCATAGTCGAAAAGGAAAAAGAATCCTTCATCTATGATCTATGATGCAACCGTAAGAGTCTTTGGCACCTAGGATTGCATCACAGAAGAGGAATCCTATTTGGA
The DNA here is from genome assembly GCA_048882305.1 of Candidatus Thorarchaeota archaeon. GTDB lineage: Archaea > Asgardarchaeota > Thorarchaeia > Thorarchaeales > Thorarchaeaceae > SMTZ1-45. Next base: position 3,847 of record JBHLRT010000059.1, on the reverse strand, counting down.
AATTGCTGACGCTGATATTCAAAAACGGCTCCAAAAACCCTATACGCTTGTATTTAGGGATGGTCGGCAGGAGCTTTCCACTCGAGTGGACATCTTCTCAGATGTTCTAAGAGACCGTCAGCGATCTATGCTTAACGGGATGGTTGAGTTCGGACGTAAACAGTCAGGTCTTCTTGAAATCAGAAGATTTTGGTTTGTAAAATATAACAAACCAATATACTATCAAGAAAAGGAAGCTCATGATATTGTCAGGAATGCCAAACACATCATCATTCCTCGTGAGCAAAAACCCCCCTTCCTCAACGACCTCAAAGACTTGTTATCCCGATTGAATGCACAAGAGCCTCGTGTAGTTCCGACTTGCCAACACTGTCTGCGAGATGACAGACTTACAGTGCTTACAAAGCGGAATGCAGTGAAGATTACCGAAGATCAAGTTACATGCGTAAGCTGCGGACAGGGAGACCTTAGATTGGAATTGAAAACACTGGGAATTCATCTCTCAAAGGCTATGCTTAGTCAACTAGAACGACAAGTATCCAAAGTAAAGTCAATCCCACGACTCGTTGAGATGATGACACCAGGATTTGATCCAACTCGAGAGCCAGACTTGACTCTGATCGATACAGTTGTGGCTAAAGAGGAGGATAAGTCTCTAAAGATTTCAGACTTACCTATCCCCTCAAACTTCAAGGAAAAACTTGCTTCAGAAGGATTCGAAACCCTTCTACCAATCCAGTCCCATGTGATTGATGCCGGACTTTTCAAAGACATGAATCTGCTCGTTGTATCATCGACATCATCTGGAAAAACACTTCTTGGAGAAATGGCTGGTATTCCAAAAGCCATGACGGGCAAGAAAATGATCTACATGTCACCCTTAGTGGCTTTAACAAACGAGAAGTATGAACAGTTCCGAAAACGGTACAGATCACTTGGATTGAGAGTTGGTATCAAAGTTGGCATGTCTCGGCTTGATGTTGGAGATGAAGGAAAACCTATTGTTGATACTGATATAACTAAAGCAGACATAATTTGCGCAACTTATGAAGCACTTGATCTAATATTTAGATCTGGTAATACGTCTGATCTCGGTGATGTTGGAACAGTAGTCATTGACGAGATTCAGAATCTTGCTGAACCTGAAAGAGGTCCGGAGCTTGATGGACTCCTCAATAGGATGAGGATGCATTATCCAAAGGCGCAATATATAGCGCTTTCAGCAACAGTCGGTTCCCCTCAGGTTTTGGCAAAAGAATTACAGATGAAATTAGTGAATTATGAAGGACGCCCAGTCCCATTAGAACGTCATCTTGTCTTTGCACGTTCTGATGAAGAGAAACGGTCAATGATTCGTCGTCTTGTTAATCAAGAGTTTCGACACATCAGTAGTGCTGGAAATAAAGGTCAATCTATCATTTTCACATACTCCCGGCGGCGTGCGCATGCACTTAGTGATTGGCTTAGAGAACACCATGTTTCTACCTCCGTATATCATGGTGGTCTCTCGTACTCACGACGTCGTAGGACGGAACAGTCATTCTCAAAACAGAGATTTTCAAGCATTGTAACTACCGCTGCACTTGGCGCTGGAGTCGATCTAGCTGCATCGCAGGTGATTTTTGAGTCATTAGCAATGGGTGCTGATTGGCTTACTAATGCAGAATTTGAACAAATGTTGGGAAGAGCTGGTCGATTGGGAAAACATGATAGAGGTAAAGTCTACATCCTAGTTCAACCTGAGAAGAAGTATCATGGTGGTCAGGATAAAGCTGAAGATGAGATAGCTGTAGAGTTACTGAATGGTATAATCGAAGATGTTGAACCTTTTGCTGACAAAGAAACGAGTGCTGAACAGATTCTGGCTACTATCTGCTCAACTGGTTTAGTTGATCTCAAAGCAGTAGCTAGAGCCTACAAGCAAATGCTTTCAATGTCAGTTCCACCATCCGAAGCTCTGAAACATCTAGTCCGTAAACATATGATTAGAGTAAAAGAAGGAGGTGTTCATCCAACCGATCTTGGTCGTGCAACATCTCTCTCGTTCCTAACTCCAAGCATGGGATTGGAAGTCATGGAACTTACTTCAACATATGATGTCACTGATATCGCAATCATGTTGGAACCTTTCGAGAATGTATATCTAAGTGCAAAGTTACAAGAAGAAATCAATTCTGCATTCAGAACTCACATGCCCACTCGTCTTTTCTCAGGAGTGTTCGCCGAGATAAGTGACGTTAGTCGTCCAAAAAGTGGCGCTGGAAAACTTCCACAATGGGTTTTTGAGGTCTTTGGTAAGTGGACTACCACCTTCTTCAATTGCGGATGCCGAGAGTATCCGGATTGTGAACATGGCAAGATTCGTTTGGGAAGATGGCTAGTTGAGAAGCGGAAAGAAGGCTTTAATCCCTCTGGGCTTGCGCAGAAACTACATGACGACTTTGAACTCTGGGCGTATCCCGGGGATATTTTTTCATGGCTTGATTCACTAATTCATAGTTTTAAAGCAGTTCAAAGAATAGCAAATGTTGCAGGAAAAACTGATCTCCACGTTCAGATAGAAGATCAGATCTCACGCATTGAGCGTCCTTTGGAAAAAATTGATTCAAAGGAATAATCATGATGTAATGTTGTCTTTCTCGACCTCGAACTTCACAGTAATATTCCCTACAAGCTCTGGAGGCATTGAATCAAGATTGAGATCTAACCATCTATGCAAGTCTCTCCTAATAGCTTCTTTCTCAGCAATATCCTTCGGGAATTCTGAACGATCTTCGGACACTAAGTGAAAATGAGTGCAGCCACAACTGCAGGCACCTTCCAGAACCATATCAATATCGGCAGATGACTTTCCACACATTCTACAAACGAACAACATGATGTCAACGCTCCACAAAAAAAGATGCACAATCTATCTATGAGGATTGGTATGGCTTAGGTAATACCTACTTTTTCGGGACTAGACTTATTTGGTGCCAGTTATGGCATGAGTTTGGGGCGAAACAATTGGCGCGGTCTTGTACGATTTGTCGTGAGAAGTCGAAGATGCGTTGTGATCGATGTCGCAATGAATTCTGTCAAGATCACGCAATGAAATGCCCTTCTTGCGGAACTATAACATGCCTACGAGACCTAAACAGAAAACCAGTGTGTCCTGTTTGTGGGAAAGACTTGGATGTCTGCCCGGATTGTCTTCTGAATGGTAAAGTTGTTCGGACATTTGCAAACATCAAACAATGTCCTGAATGTGGATGGAGTTTCTAAAGAAACCAGAAGATTAGAAATAGAGCAATTGCAATTATCGCAACTGTAACCCATGTCTGTTTTCCATATCCCCAAACAATGGGTATTGGTCCTATGAGAATTATCCCTTTACTCTCTCTTTTGGATTCTCCAATCTCATCGCTTGTGCTCATCAGCATAGACACAATTCCAGAGATAATTATGATGGCTCCCAGAATTATTAGCACCCATGCAAGTAAATCCAAGAAGTCCAAAGTCTGCATTTAATTCACCTTGTATCAAGATTGGTATTAGCAAAGTCAAAGTCCATTCGTTCGTATCCTCCAACCTCGTCACCTTCTTGTGCCCACAGGGTTACAAGGTCTCCATAGATCTCAAAATCAAGTGTAGTTTCAATTCCTGAGATGTGTGTGCCCAAGGGAAACCTCCATAGTATCTCAAAATCATAAGGTGCTTCTTCTTCTTCAAGCCAAGTTTCAATCTTGTTTGCTCCACTGTGAAATCTCCCTGTGAAATCAATCAGATAAATGACAGCGACTACTTCAGATGTCCCTTTCAAAAATATATCACAATAGTCAACATGTGACTTAACGCGTTCGCTATT
>JBHLRT010000058.1:0-7938 GCA_048882305.1 Candidatus Thorarchaeota archaeon | reverse complement strand
ACACATCTTCCTGGACACTTTGCACAAGACCAGCTTGTGCAACAGACATTATCCATGTATTTGCACCACCCATCGCCCACGACAACACAGCTAATATCAAGAAGAGAGCGGTTAGTGTAAGCAAAGTGGTTAGAGAACCCTCTAGATAGACTGAATTGATACCAGCTCTGAGAACAAGTGGATTAATTACACCAACTATTGTTGATGCAAGAGAGAGTACAGCTCCTATTATGACAATGCGTTTGAAGCTCCCGAGATAGTGAACCATCTTTCCTAGTAAGACTCGTACAGGACGACTTCGCTTCTCCTTTTGTCCAATAAGTCCTCTAGGACCTCTTCGTGGTCCAGCTGGTCCATGAAAACCCATTAGACAGCACCTCCGGTTGAAGCGGCAGCAGCCAGGAGTTCTTGAGCCCCAGGAAGCCGTTCAAAGACACGGCGGTAATGTTCGGAATCTCGAAGCAGTTCTTCATGAGTACCAGCGGCCACCAGATATCCTTTGTCAAGAATGATGACCACGTCCGATTCCATGAGCGTTCGTAATCTTTGGGTGACTGTGATACTAGTTCGTCCCTTCATCACCTCATCAAGAGCCTTTCTCATCAGAAATTCAGTCTGAGCATCAACAGCACTCACAGAATCATCAAGAAGAAGGATTTTTGGATCTTGAACTATTGCTCGTGCGATGGCAAGTCGTTGTCGTTGACCTCCGCTCAATGTCATACCGCGCTCACCAATCATTGAATCATAAGTTTCTGGTAGGTCTAGTATAAACTCCTCAGCTTGAGCTCGCTTCGCAGCATCAACAATCTCCTCTTCAGATGCATTAGAACGGCCAAAGGCAATGTTCTCGCGAACGGTCATCCTGAATAAGAAAATGTCCTGTTCAACAAGACCAACAACATCTCTAACAGATTTCGTTGACACATTTCGAAGGTTAACGTCGCCTATCCTAATTTCTCCCTCTGAAGGATCATACAAGCGTAACAAAAGCTTCAGAACAGTACTTTTTCCAGCCCCAGGGCCTCCAATTAATGCAACCCGAGCTCCTCCGGGAATTGTAATTGAGAGGTTTCTGATGGCATAATGGGGGTTGCTATTCTCTTCTTTGCCATATTTGAAACTCACATTATCAAAAACAATATCACTTGTCCAGTCGATATCTGTCGCTTCTGTTTCAGGTTCGATCATTGGATCCTGCCAGTTTAACAGATTGACAATACGTTGAGCATTGACATAACCACCTCTTAGCATTAAGAGCATCATAGGAAATTGGAAGTTGAGACCTTGAAGTGATGTCAGAAGTGCAAGAATCGTAATCATTTGGCCAATATCGAGAACTCCATCGATAACAGCATAACCAGCATACGCAAAAGCTAGAGTGGTCATACCAGCCAAAATGAGAGCAGGTAGGTAGAAAGCTGCGAGCTTACCCTCTTTTGCTACAAGCGATTCCTGAATCTTACTCACATCATGGAACTTGTGAACCTCAAGATCCTCAGCGTCAAATGCCCGAACGACCTCGATGCCTTGGAAAACGCCTTGCGTGATGGAGGTCAGCTCTTCCAAATTCTCAGAACGATTTCGTCTCACTGGTTCTATAGCAATAGCATAACGATATGAGAATAGAAGATAGATTGGAGCTCCAATCACCATGATAAGTGTAAAACCATAGACAGGGATTGTGAAACCACCAATTGAGAGTGTGAACAGAGTACTAAGACCGGGAAGGAAATCCATCTGCACTAAAAACACTCCAGTCACAAAGAAAGATGCCATTCCTGACGCAATGTTCCTCATTGCTGGGTTCAATGAAAAGCGGACAAAGAAAATATCCTGCATAGCAACAGCTAGAAGTCTCTTGCTATCAAACTCGTCATGAAATGTCATACTATTTACTTGGAGTGCCTCGAAGAAGTCTTGGCGAGCATCTCGTTCCCATCGAAGCGTAAGAGTTGCCCATACATATCCTCCCACTAAAAAGAGACCCATGTATATCAGGGCAAATATGACAATTAACCATACATAGGTCATGAATTGCGCTGTAATTACATGTGAATCCTTAATCTCAGTTACAGCCAATCCAATGAAGATGGATGGATAGACAGTGAGTAAACTGGATATCATAGTAAGCAGAAGACCAATTGATGCAACTGCTTTATTTCGAGTCATTCCGCTCAGCATATATCTCCAAGGTGTCTTGCGAATTGTTTCGCCACCATTGTTTCTACTCATCAACTGTAGCTCCTGCTTGAAGTTTGTCAATTAGTAAGGTAATCTTTGCAGCCACCTCTTTCAGATGGTGGAGCAATTTCTGTTGCTGCTTCTTGTTTAGGGATTCCAACATGGAGTCGAAGGCTTCGACAGAGTGGGTCATCCCATGCATATGGAACCGTATTCGCTCCTCAGGATCGAGAAGCTTTTCCCAGAGTCTCGGACCCAAACGTGTCTTCGCACCTACTGCACCTCGTCTATGTTTGAACATCAATTGCATCTGCTTTTTCCCGTGCTCAGTGAGGGAGTAGGTCTTACTTCGTCCCTCAGTCGAAACAGCTTCTATAATTCCATCATCTTCGAGTGAAGACAATAATGGATAGATTGTACCAGGACTCGGATTCCACTCCCCATCAGTCAAATCTCTAAGCTGCTGCATGATTTCGGTCCCGGTCAAATCATTGGATTTTAACAGGCGAGGTATGATATGTCGAAGTAATCCCCTAGGCACGGATTGAGGCATCTCAAGATGGTCACATTCTTTCTGGGGCTGATCACTCGGCATATTTTCATCTCCTCGATATATCGAATGCGATAATCGGATGCGATATTTCAATATCGAATGCGATATAAATGCATTGGTTGCCACACATTAAGGCTTAGAGGAAGTTTGATAAGACCACCAGAATGGTGTAGCCAAACAGCGAGTGATGTAATCTTGGGTGAGAAGGCAAAAGTCAAGGAAACTGTTCGATTGTACTCGAAACTTTGGCAGTTGCCTTCCTATCGCCAAATAGTATTGAGAATGTTCCTTCTCGTCCTTTTTGGGTCATTAATCTTGACATTGATGAAAACTGTTGTTCTCGATGTTTTCATCAGCTATATGATACTCCTTGGGGTGCCAATATTCATTGGCTCAGGTCTACTCTATTTGATTGCAACTGAAGAAGGATCGCCCTTGGATGGAAGAAGAACTGCAGGATTGGTTCAGTTTGGTTTGATATTTTGGATTGCATTGAGTATTGTGGGAGGGATAGTCGATGCAATTACAGGAGTCGCAAACTTTGAAATTAGATTCTCAATTCTAGGAGTGTCAATAGCATACCTGGCGTTTGCATTTCTTGTCAATGGCTTGAGCAATCATCATCCCTTGAGAAATATAATTGCCGCTCTAATGCCACCAGCACTCTGGATATTGATGCAGCTCCTACTTGCTCCATTGAACGCAGCATTGCCAGTATTTCCTCAGTTTTGGTATATACAGGTCGTCAGTTCATTAATTGTTGCATCTCTTGTAGTACAATACATTTACAGAACGGTCAGTGTACCTTTTGAGAGAGATCTTGGTATCAATGGGCCAGAGCTTCTAAGGGCATTCGGACATGATTATCTAGCAGACAATCCTGTGCCGTTTGAAGAAGCAATAACTAAGATTGCGACGATTCAGGATATCCCTGTGGAGATTCTCTTGTTTCGGGATGATAATGGTCCAGTAGCATGTGGAGTCATACAATATATTCACCCGGGGCCATTCAGGGATATTGGAAGTAGTGACCTTCCGTCGGTCATTATTAATCACATCCAAAATCAACATGATATCCCAGCGTTTGTTCTGCATGGTAGTTGTACACATCAACAAAATCTCACGACAAAAGATGACTATCCTAAGATACTAGCTGAAATTGATAGATTGATTAAAGAAACAAATGTTCATGAGATGGTTTCTGGCCCTCATTGGTCTGATGGAGGAAAATTCAAAGTCTGGAGCATGTTCATCGGAGATAATGTACTCACGATTAGTACAAGCGCTCCTGAGTTCACTGATGACATTTCACTAGATGTTGGATATGATGTTGCAAACATGATCCGAGAACACTTACCACAGATTAGAGGAGTAGCAGTGGTTGACGCGCACAATTGTATTGATGAAACAGCCATTTCAGTGGTACCAGGAGACCCTGAGGCAAGCGAATATGTGGGAACCGTGTCTGAGGCGGTGTTCTCAACTATCAATAATGAGAAGACTAAACTGCAGCTTGGAATGCACCAAATAATTCCTGACAACATTAGCCAAGCAGAAGGCATAGGACCAGGAGGCATCATCTCAGTAGTCTTTCAGCTGAGTGATAGAGAGATGGCACTGATATCTATTGATGGAAATAATGTAGAACCAGGATTTAGAGAACAAGTGCAGAGCGTGTTAAAACAACAAGGCTTTGATGATGTTGAACTAACTACTACTGACACTCATGTTGTAAATGCTATATCGCTATCCAGTAGAGGGTACCCTCCAGTTGGGAGAAATAAGCCAGATGAAATCATCGATCACATTGTTGCAGCTTCTGTAAAGGCAAGAGAACGGATACAACCTGTTAGTGTTGGGCTTGGATTTGGGAAAGCAGCGGGTCTCAGAACATTTGGTGAAAAAGGATTCGATATACTAACTCAAGATGTCGCCGAAGCTGCTGGAATTGCAAAAAAGGCAGGTATTAGAGCTGGAGGAGGATCTATCTTTCTATACATTCTCCTGGCATTTCTGCTTTAGCAAACACATTTCAATAGAGGTATATGCAAAAGTTCTAGTTGAGAGAGTCTAATTCTTTGGTGATAGAGATGAAGAAGCAAGTCCTAATCTGTCTAACAGGAGCAAGTGGAGCAATATATGGGGTTAGACTTCTTAGAGCGCTTAAAGCAGACAATCATCAAGTTCACCTAATTATAAGTAAGTGGGGAGAAAAAACACTCAGATATGAAACAGGGATTGAAGCGGAGGAGCTCAAGAAAGAAGCGGATTTCTTCTATGATGAAAGAGATTTGGCAGCAGGACCAGCCAGTGGCACATTTCCGATTGATTCGATGGTTGTGATTCCATGTTCCATGAAAACCCTTGCTGGAATTGCTCATGGATATGCTGACAACCTCATCGCAAGGGCAGCTGATTGTAGCCTCAAAGAGAGACGTAAACTAATTCTTGTCCCACGAGAGTCGCCACTCAATCTAATTCAAATCAGGAACATGGCAACAGTCACAGAAGCAGGGGGTATAGTGATTCCAGCAAGTCCTGCATTTTGGGCAAAACCAAAAACCATTGAGGAACTTGTAGATTCAGTCGTAGAAAGAGTCTTGGCACATTTGGATATCACTAAGGAATCATCTGCACATTGGACAGGAGAAGACTGACTACTTGCATTCTATTCTGAGCAGTGTTGTTGATCAACCCCAATGTAGCGGCGTTCCACAATGCTCGCAGATGATTGTTTCTCCTGGAAGTGCACGTTTTGCCAAAGCAGCCCCACATTCTGCGCATTCTATCTTCTTTGGAGCAAGATCTCCCGTTTTAGCCTGAAGTTTGAGTAGAACCTCTCTCAGATTGTCGCGCATCTCTGATAGGAGTAAATTCATTTTAGTTTCATCGTCACTATTGACCGAAATCCGCATCGTCAAGTTTTCCTTTGAAACAGAGCCAATCACAATATATTCGGTTCCAGCTAGAGCTTTTCCATAATACCAGGATTCTTCCCCATTTCTAGTCCCACTCTTTTCACCAATGAACTTGACACTTTGCTGCTCTATTATATCATTTACAATGTCAAGCATTTCTTGAACATCAGCATCTGGTTCAATCTGGTACTCAGCCGCGCGCTCTGTTTGCAACCGGGTTTCGAGCAACTTCTCCAAATCTGACATTGACATGGTGGAGAGATAAGCATCCCGGGCAAATCGTGCATGAGCACTCGGAACTTCTACTCTGCTTTCACCATGATTGTTACACATAAGGACTGCTTCAGACCGGTCTCCTTTTTCTTCAATCATTGATAGATTCTGTGAATTGTGACATTTGTGACATTCATACAGTTGCATGTAATATCGCTCTATCACCGGTTCATCAGCTTTCACATGAAGATATCTTTCAGAACCATGTCCGTTCCTGCATTCCATTTTTAATTGTACTACATCATCGCGTACTTTCGTGTCACGGATTACTAAGGGGGATGTACATTTCTCGCACTTCAGGCTCGCTTCAGTAGTCTGCATTCTATCTATGTGCTTGTCACGTTCTTCAACATGTTTGAAAATCCCTACACTCACACTCTTCTTTAGTTCCCCATGGACTGGACAAAGCAGCTTCATTTCCATATTATTTCCACTGACTTTTGTTTCTACAATATCAGTAACTAAGTCACAGTCGTTGCATTTCAAAATTCCACCGATAATTGAATCTATAGCCTCCTCATCCAATGCTGATGGTTGAGAGAGTTCGATACTGTGGCCATTTATGCAGCTACATTTGAGTTTGTACTTCATCTTATCAAGATCAACAGATTTGATTGATAATGAATTCCCGCAATCACGACAATTCAACATTGATTTTACTATGCTACCTTCAGACATAGCTTCGACAATTGACTCAATCATCCATGCATACTCTGCAGGCAGTTCCTTCTTTGACTTCCCATGAGCAGGACAGGATATCTCTATCTGAGCTTTGTTTCCTTTTGGATTAGTGTTTAGTACTTGACATGGGAGACCACACTCATCACAATGAATCAATCGTTTAACAACAGTCTTGAGCACTGATTCATCCGCAATTTTGGGAACAAATCTCACCTCTTTGTGCCCATTGGGACAACGAGATTTAACTTCGAGGATTCCTTTCTTCTCGGTAATCTCAGTAACAGAAAAAACTCCATTACATTTCGCACAGCTTAATGAATCAAGAATAGATTTGGAGTAGTTCATGTTGCCTTGAAGTCCTGAGATTGCACTATGATAGAATGCAGGGACTTCACGTTTCTGAGGACCGTGAATCGGACAGATGAAGGTGTATTCTGCCTTATGTCTGCCTACATCCGTGTTCATCAAGGACATTGTAGATCCACATTCAATACATGTGAAGATTCCTTCGAACACTTCACCAGCCATACTGTCCGCTTGATATCGCGAGATGTCTCTCTTGCCCTTATGTCCATTCAGACATTGGCAATATACATGAAGTGTATTACCTCTCAACTCGCCAGTTTGAACATAGAAGGGTTCTTTACATTTCTTGCAAGTGAAAATCGTCTTCTCCTCCACAGGAAGCGCGGCTAGGTAACCATACCAGTTTTGCTTAGGTTCCTAAAAGATATTCCTACTGCAAGTATAAAGCGATGGTTAGTGTGCTGGTGCAATAACGGCAACGAATGGGGAGCCTACGGCCCATCTCTTCAACCTGTTCGACTTCCAATGGCGCTCCGCATCTTAGACAGACCCAGGAGTCCATTGTATCAGCTAGCTCATCAATTGTTGTTGGTAGCATCGCTATATCTTCACCCAATGCTTCAACTTTTACAATCGAATGGCGGCCGTTCTCAGGACCACAGATTAGCATAATGATGGCAATTTTCTTTTGTGTATACTTGCCCTCAGCATAGCCTCTAATCGTACCTATGAACTCCCCATTAACAATACGTTCCTCAATGTCAACAATGTGAAAATTCTTTGCTGGTAGAATTTTCTCAGCTTTTGTAAACAAAACCTGTGCATTCCAATCTAGTGTTTGTTCCTGCTGTGTTTTGTCGAGCTCATTCAATACAAGATTGAATGCTTCTGTCGTTTTCTTCGAAGGGGTAAGCAAGTCACAAACTGAGCGGATAAGATATGGTTCAACACTCAATGTATGCAATTGGTCTAAGAAGTCAATGTAGGACACCGTAGCAACTACCTTTCCTTGAACGCAATCCT
>JBHLRT010000057.1:0-7968 GCA_048882305.1 Candidatus Thorarchaeota archaeon | reverse complement strand
AGTCTATCCCACATATCTGTAGTTAATGAAGGAGCTACAATGTTCAACAGGTCCCTGTTGAAATGATATAGGAGTCCTGCTCGATTGATGATGTCCTGAATGTTTCCTGCCATGTTGAAGAGTCTACGCCATGTCTTCAGACGGACTTCCTCAAGTGTGTCCGCACGCAGCGATTCGATATCATCCAAGACAATCGTACCCTCATCTCTCATGTCACATATCGCATCAATGACGAAAGGGTTTCCTCCCGTTACACTGATTATTTTCTCTTGGAGGTTTCGGTCAGTTATCTTCTGGAGGTCTAACATCTCTATGCAGCTATCTCTGTCAAGTTCAGTGAGCTCATTCTCTTCAAACTCCAATTCCATATGTTTGACAAGTGGATTTCTTCCTGCCATGACTCCAACACAATTCTCCAGGGAGCAAAGAAAAATAGACCAGAGTTCTACCTCGTTTATTTTCCTACCTTGGTATCGCCAATGTGTTGTGTCGCTGTCCACATACTCGAAGTGGTCCATGAGAAACACAATCGGTGAGTCATCGTTCCTGTTGTTGATGTCTTCAAGCAATGCATCTAAGTAGAGGAACTCTGCATGACGAGGCTCCTTCCAGAGGATTTCAAGAAGCCTCTCGATATGGTTCTTTCCAAGTCTCTCTTGCAACCACTTACCCACTATGCTGTATTTTCCCTTGAGTTTCGGAGTCACTTTCGAACCAACAGCAGTGATTGCTGAACCTATTGTTGCTAGAGAACCAATGAACGGGATAGCCTGCACAATGTCCTTCGCCCACTCACGACCCTCCTCTTTGACTGGCTCAACACCTTCAACGAATCGTTGTCGTATCTGCCAGAGTATGTCAAACCTCTGAAGACTCACACCGTGTAGGATTACACCCTTCGCGATGATATTGAGTCGTTCATAGAATGACCCGTATTGTTCGCAATCGACCCGTATTGTTTTTTCCTTAGTCTTGATCCAGTGCTTCAGGAGTGAACTCTTTCCTATCCCACCTATTCCCTTTAGATGCAGAACTACGCTCTTCTTCTTACACCTCTGTAAAGCGTCATCCATCCATTCAATGTATTCCTCTCTATCCACAAACACATCTTCGGATGTTTCGTAGTGCTTGTACACACTCCTAACCTCTCACTCGCAACGTATAACAAAAGCAAAGGTCTTAGATAAGCTCAGCGGTTGCTTGACCAAAGGATTTAACAATGGTTAACAACGACTTCAGAGTCTGTAATTGCAATGAGCGAGCATGAACTTGAGCCAGTAGAGAGTCCTTGTGATCAACCTGAGAGATTCAGGATGATTGAACTAGTCTCATATATTATCTTTGGAATTGGCCCACTTGTTGGTAATGCGATTCTGACTCTCCTCGATCCTATCGCAAACGATTTTTCAGTTGTTCCTACCGCGATATTAGTAGCAATTCCTTCGTTCATGTTCCCCTTTGCTATCTTCCAACTCTTTTCTGGGGCATTATCTGATAGCTATGGACGAGTGCCTATTACCACTGGTGGTTTGATTACCTTAATTGCAGGTCTTGGGTTAATATCTATCTCATCATCAATCACAATATTCGCTTTTGGATACCTTATATCAGGAGTTGGTTTTGGACTCGTGAATCCTGTTGTTTTGGCTCTCCTCTCAGATTGTTCTCCTCCACTGGAGATCCCAAAAAGAATGGGTTATGCTGCGGCACTAGCTTCTCTTTGTGTCGGTTTAGGACCTTTCATAGCAGGACTAATAACAGTAATAGATTGGCATCTATATTATCTCATTATTCTTGGTGTAGTTATATTCTGCTTGGTGGCAATCTTGGTTGCCAATCGTCCATCCAAAATCATCCATGGAGAAACGGGAATCCGCGCACTAATCAATAACCTAGGTATGGAGATTAGAAAACGTGTTGTTCTCATTCTGTTAGTCACTACTTTTCTGATTCCTTTGGTGTACCTTGGATCATTCATCTGGACTTCTCGCGGAATGACTGGCCTTGTAGATGAGAGTCTAATTGGATTACTGCTTCTTGGAGGAGGAATATCTGGAACAATTGCTGGTTTATTATTGGGGCAATTGATAAGATCTAGAGGTTATGGGTTCACAACAGCTATTGCTATCATCCCACACTTGATAGCGATATTCTTGTTTATTATTATTGGAGATATCACTGCGCCAAACTCAATACCTTTTGTGGGGATTGCCATTATTCTAGTAGGCTGGGCTGGAGGTCTCTTGTTCCCATTAATGATCACATATGGTCAAGTAATCGCCCCCGAAAGGCGTGGAGTTCTTGCAGGGATAGTTACATTCTCATTCTTCTTGGGATACGCGTTGATACCTTCCATCTATGAGCCTATATTTCGCATCGGGATGCTAGCAACCTATCTAGGAATTCTTGGAGTTTCTTTACTGCTGTTGGTGTTTGTTTACATCTTGTACCCTAGAATTGAAGCAGTTGAATAAGATTCCATGCAAGGATCAACATGTGATGATTGCAATCACATCCTCTGTTGACTAGCAGTGTTTGCACATCCTCCAAACCGCTAACCCTAATTGCATTATCAGCATAAGGATCTGAGATGAACTAGTCGGATATACTTACTAGAGACTATCCCCTAATACATCAGCTTCGGTATATTCTTCCTCAATCCATATTTCATGATTGGAAATATCACTAGATTCGAATTCTTCGAGTCTTTTCCTGGCAGAATCCGCTTTCTTCGTTTCTCCTTTTTGAGTATAATAAAGCAGGAGGTTTGAAAGAATCATTGTAAGGTATCGCTGATAAACTGAGGGTGCTTTTTTGGTCAGATTCTCTAGGATATCGAGGGCCTCCTGATAGGATTTCTCCGCTTCTGAGTGTTGGTCAGATAGTTTGTACATATTGCCAAGATTGTTCAGAGCAAAACCCAGACTTCCACTGTGCATTTCTGAGGATTTCTTGAATAGTTCTCTACGTATCTCCAATCCTTTTAGAAATGCATTTTGAGCATCGGGTATCCTATTTGCAACAGATAACACAACGCCAAGATTGTTAAGAGTTGAGGCTGCATGGCTGAGAAAGACATCTGGAGTCTTCATGGTTAATTGTTGTCTGACTTCGAGTGCTTCACGTAGACTCTCTTCTGCTTTGTCAATCTCATTTTTATTCCTATGTAGAACACCTAGATTGTTTAATACGGCACCCAAAAGGTGTGTATGGAATATTGACTCAGGGTATTTTCGAACTTGCTCTCGACTGATCTCTAATGCTCGGTAAAGGATTTTGTGAGCCTTAGCGCCTTCATGAATTTCTAGCAGAAGGATTGAGTAATTGTTCAAGGTCCACGCCAAGTACTTCTCATAAAGAACAGGCCAATCTTGTGTCAGTGTTTCAAAGTTTTCTAGCGCTTCTTCGTATGATTCACGCGCTTTGGAATACTGACCCGTTTCATAATATAAGACTGCAATGTTATTGAGAACCTTAGAGAGCTTTGGAAGATATACTTCGGGTTTCTCAGTGGTGGACTCTCTTGATTTCTGCAGGGCTTCTTTGTAGTGAGTTTCCGCCCCAATGAAATCTCCAACAAATCTTAATGCAAGACCATAACGTCTGAGATATATCAGGATTGGGAATAGGAAATTAACTTCCTCATACCATTCTCGTGCTATATCTAAGCCTCTTCGAAATGAATCCTCGGATGCTTGAGATCTTGAAGTCAGTCTTTGAATGACTCCCAAAAGACCGAGGGCATTCAACTCATTAATCAATTCAGTCTTTGTTTCCAAAGTGCCCCTGCAAATCTCTTCAGCATCATTCATGGTTCCAGCCAAAAAAAGGACCTCAGCAAGTGAATTTTGAGCTAATACCCAATAAGACGAAACCATGCCTGTTTTGGATTGCTGTTCAATATGGTTTAAAGCTGTACGCAAGAGATGTTCTGATTCATGCAATCGATACATATCCTTCAAGAATTCAGCATAAGAGATATAGATAAAGAAAAGAAACGGATTTTTCCATAGAATAACCGGATCAGTTTCTCTAGCTATTTGAAGTGCTTTCTTAAACATTGATTCAGCTTCAATTGGTTGTCTAAGTCTACGAAGCAGACGACCATAAGTTACAAAACACTGACCTAGATAGATTCTATTTCTTTCTGGATCTGCGTCTGCGAGTTCCTCAAAAACATCAATTACTTCTTTCAATATGTGTTCGGCCTCAGCAACTCTGTCCGAGGCCCAAAGATGATGTGCTTTTAATGAAGAGATTATCATTTGTTCTCTAATATTTGCTAAGCTAATTGAATCAAGTAATTCCAAAGCTGAACTAAATTGTCCTCTCCAGCTTAGAATGTCTGCGATATCAAGAACTCGCTCTATCGCAGTTTCAGGAGAATGCAAACCCTGAATGGAAATAGCGAGCCCTAGAAGTTTCATATTCTCTTGTTCATCTGAAGCTTTTTCGAGGAAGTCCGCAACTTCATCTGCCAGTAAGCGAAATCGGTCACCGAGTTCTGCAACCACAAGGTCTTTTGCAAGTTCGTGTATCACATAAGTTCCGTTACCTCTATCCTTAGTAAAACTAAGATGAACCATCCGTCTCCATTGATCTGTATTTATAGTTGGAGCAATAGTATTCATTACATTTCGGTCGAAATATGGAAGCAATCCAGCTCGATTTACTAGCTCCTGAAGATCTTCAACCTCATTGAAGAGTCTCCTCCATGTCTTCAACCGAACCTCTTCAAGTGTGTCCGCTCGTAAGCTCTCAATGGAAGCAAGTGATAGTGAACTGGAATCAGCCATATCACACAATGTACCAAGAACGAATGGATTACCTCCACTGACACTAATAATTCTCTCTTGGATCTCAGAGTCTGTTATATTCCTCAAGTTCAAGAGTTCAATGCAGCTCTCTCTATCAAGTTCTGTGAGTTCACTCTCTTCGACATTGACAAGTGTGGTGTCAACGACTGGCCGTCTACTGGCCAATACGCCAACACAATTAGTGAGGTTACAGAGGAAGATAGTCCAGAGCTGTGTTTCGTTTATTTTCTTCCTTTGATATTGCCATTGAGCTCTCGTATCATCAACATACTCAAAATTATCTAGAAGAAAAAGAAGTGGAGTGATTGAATTAGCTCGGTTATTGATGTCCTCTAAAAACGCCTCCAAATACAAGAATTCTGCACGCCTTGGGTCTTTCCAGAGCATTTCGAGAAGCTTTTCAATGTAGTTCTTGCCAAGTGTTTCTTGAAGCCATTTTCCCACAGTGCTATACTTACCTTTCAATTTAGGAGTGACCTTTGACCCAACAGCTGAAATTGCACTCCCAATACTTGCAAGGGAACCAATGAATGGAATGGCCATGATAACCTCTTTCGCCCACTCTCTGCCCTCTTCCTTCACTGGTTCAACACCTTCAACAAACCGTTGTCTGATTTGCCAGAGAATATCAAACCTTTCCAGCTTTACTCCTTGAAGTACGGCCCCTTTTGCTAGGATGTTTAATCGCTGATAGAACTCTGAGTATTGCTTACAGTCCAGACGGATTGTCTTCTCATGTGTGCTGACCCAGTGACTAAGAAGGGATGACTTCCCGATGCCGCCAATACCTTTTAGGTGAAGAACAACACTCTTCTTCTTGCATCTTTTTAGAGCTTGGTTCATCCATTGAATTTGATCTTCTCTATCCACGAATACATCCTCGGATGATTCATAGTGTTTGTACATCCTCCAGACCTCTCACACGCAATGATTGACATATGCAGAGGTTTTAGATAAGCTCGACGGTCTGGTTTGTTCGATTCGTTAGACTGAAAGAAAGGATTGGAATTAGGACAAGATGGCTATCCTACTAGGATGTGCTTTTCATTATATCTGCAATATTTCCAAAGAAGTGGTCAAGTGTCCGACTCTTTTCCATATAGTCCTCAATCTTTGATATGAGGACTTCATCCTCTTCGTGGCCACTAACCGTATCAGTAGCAACCAATGAATGAATTTCTTCATTGACATCGAGAATACTTCGAGACGTCCTAAGAATATGTGAAAGCATCCTGACTAGAATCCTTGAGTTCTCGATACTTCGAATATTCAAAACCTGACTGTAGAACAAAAACTGCAAACGATCAAGAAGCTCCATTTTATTGACAAGCTCGATAAGGGGTTTGGGTTCATTTTGCTCTACCAATTTCTCATGCAGTTCTTGCCAGTAGTATTGGTCTTCGAGCAGTTTCACAAGATATGTTTGAACTGTTTCAAAATATGGTGTGGACTCATCTATCTCATCGAGTTTCATTTCTGTGAAACTTATTGCCACCTTTAGCGAGAATTCATCGAGATATCGTTTGATTGAAGCTTGGTCTTGGGCTAGCACTAATGCTAATAGTATGCCATAGATACATGATGCACAATCAACTGTAATCTCGGTTGGGCCTAAAGCATAGAGCCTGATAGAACTCATCAGCATATCTTTGGTTATGTCCTCTTTGTGGATTCGGATCTTCCAACCCTGCGAGGAACAATAGACATTGTCTTTGTAGGTATAGATGGATGAGTAACATGTCTTGCCATCTGCACACTCAAACTGCTTTACAAGTTCAATTGAAGCATCTTGATTGAGAATGTCAGCTGCGAAGATTGTGTGCTCAATATCAATGAGACTGTCATCGTTAAGACAGATCAACTCGCCCTCGAAATCTTTGAAACAAGGGCAGAAGTTGTATATGGCGACTTCTTTCTCCACAGCAGCACCTTCTCCGTAAACCTTCTGTTTAGTATATTTGAATGAATTCAACAACGCATAAGATGGTTGTTTGTTTCTACTCATGAGTGGTTTTTAGAAAGTGTCTCTCAACTCTAATGCATCCTCAAAATCGGGATCCCATTCGATTGCCTTTTCGACTGCCTTGATAGCTTGGTCAATCTCACCCATCTCTTTGAATCTTACAGCTTTATTGTACCAGTTTCTTGAGACTCGTTGTTCATCGGTTAGTATAACCTCAACTTCAGACTCATCTGGTTCCGATGTTGGTGGTACATCTTGAGTGGGTTCCGGAAACATCTCATCAAACTCTGTTTCTCTTTCACCTTTCCATCCGGGTTTCAGACAATGTCCAGCAATTACGGGAATCTTAACTGAATAATCTAGATTCAACCTTCTGACAAGCGTGACATGAAGTTCAAGATTTGATTGTAGTTCGTCATTCGAAACGGAAGGAGGAGTTTTAGCTTCAGAGTAAAGGCTCATCATCTTCCATTCATGTCGTGTCAATTCCTCACTCGGGATTTCTCTCTTCATGAGAGTTCTGGATTTTATGCTAGAGTGGTTAATCAGAGTTTTCGTTTCCTTTGAACCCGTGAAACGCTCATTATGTACAAGTTCAGCACGGAGTACTTTGAATTTTGTATTAGTATTGATGCAATATGAAAACAGGATGCTCTCTCCAATGCACAATCTCTGAGAGCTCATCTTGACACTTAGATTTTCAGTGAAACCTTCCGGGGCTGAAACTTCTACAGGTTCATCTGGAATGTCCGCAATTGGATGGACTATGGTGATTTTCGTTGTCGAATATAGAACTTCTTCCTTGGTAACCTCAAGTGAAGCATGAAGCGCATACACAATCCCAAGCGTCGATGTTTCATATGAAGGTCTAAGATTTTCAGGCAGTTGAATTCGAAATGGGGTCACTGTTCTACCAATGTACCTCTCTTTGTTCTCAATCAGATCAAAGGTTCGATCTATGAGGTCCCACCGTATCTCTTTTCTCTCTGCTGTTGTTCCCCTTTTGCCTTTGGATCTCAACTCAATATAGGTATGAATCATTTGTCCGAACATCTGAATGGAAAGTTTCTTGCAGGTGAAGTTCAAATCAGATTTTAAAACTACTTTGCCCCTTACGATTTCTCCAGGAAGATATTCTTTTCGTGGTAATTCGATATCGATTTCCTTCAATTATTGGTCCTCTTAACC
>JBHLRT010000056.1:0-7979 GCA_048882305.1 Candidatus Thorarchaeota archaeon | reverse complement strand
GAAGCTGATTGACCTGGTTTCAATATGACTATGGCACATCCCACCTCTCCCCACTTAGAATCTGGAACACCGATTACTTGGACTTGAGCAATTTTCGGGTGTTCTTCAAGGAGCTTCTCAATCTCTCTAGGATACACATTCTCGCCCCCCGAAATGAACATGTCTTTGACTCGATCAACGACGTAGTAATAGCCTTCATCATCAAAATACACAATGTCGCCAGTTGCAAACCATCCATCATCGAGCAAATCCTTGTTCAATTCCGGTCGGTTCCAATAGCCAACGGTCACTGTTGGTCCTTTGAACATAAGTTCACCCACCTCATTTGCATTGCATTCTTCTCCAGTTTCAGGATCAACGACCTTCGCATCTATGAAGAAATTTGGAGTTCCAATACTACCAATCTTACGTTCTGCATCCCATGGATCAAGAGCAAAGCACCCTGGACCGACTTCCGTCATCCCAAAACCCTGTTTGAATTTGACTCCATGAGTTTCTTTGAATGTCCTGATAATATCCAACGGTAGTGGTTCCCCACCTGATGTCAGAAATCGAACATTGCTGAAATCTATGGACTTGAAATCGGGGTGATTCATCAGCATCCGATACTGGGTTGGAACTGCAAAGAAAAAGTTTGGATTCTCCTCATTGATTACTCCCACTAACGCATCGAGATCCCATTTCTTCATTTGGATTACCTTCCCTCCCAAAATGAAAAGGGGAATAGCATATACATAGAGACCACCAACATGAAAGAGAGGCAGATGATTGATGTAGATATCACCAGGGAGAATATCTCTGATAGTGCTCAGAGTATTGAATGCAACCTGTCGATAAGTAATCATGGCTCCTTTCGGAAGTCCCGTTGTACCCCCGGTGAATACAATTCCCATTGGATCATCGTATGAAAGAGATACTGGTTGAGGAGATGTAATTGGTGAGTTCTTCATTGCATCATCATAGATGATAGAGCCTTCTACAGTTGCATCTGTTTTGCTCAATGAAATCCAATGGTTGACATTTACTTCCTTTTTCAAGTCAACTGCAACATTTGATAAATCAGAATCATAAATCACCAATGATGGAGAAAGGTCGTTGACCAATACTCCTAGTTCTCTCGGAACCAATCTCCAGTTCAGAGGGCTGAAAATTCCTCCACTCTTTTGACACCCGAAAAATGCTTCCCAATACTCAAGACTATTTTGCGCGAGAATGCAGAGACGGTCCCCTTTCTGAAAACCAATTTCTTGTTGAAGAAAATTCGCTACTCTATTGGCTCGTTCATTGAAAACTCGGTAGGTGTATCTTTTTCCGGTTTCTACATCAACAAGAGCTTCAACCTCAGGAGAGAAGACATCTCTCTTGGATAGATAATCAAACTGATTTACCATTAGTGTCTCCTCGTGTGAATTTTCCCTAACTCATATCAATCATAAGCGAGATAAAAATCCCTTACCACCATTTCAAAACAGCTGCAGCCATATTGAAACCGCCGCCTGAGGAACAAAGAGCAATATTCTCTCCATTACCTTCACCGGGTGGTGGTAGTTTTCCTTGATCAATGGCATCATACATTGCTAATGCAATACAAGCTGATCCTGTATACCCCCATTTGTCCATGACATTGTGAGTCTTTTCCATGGGCATGTCAAGTTCCTTCATGACCGCCTCGATAGTTCGTATGTTTACTTGTGTGAAGAAAATCCAATCAATATCATCCATCGTCATATTTGCCTTTGCAACACACTCTCTTGTTAGAACTGGCCAGTGTTGGAGGTTTGTGTCTGCGGGAAACCGCTTTCTAAATGCAAGATGATGTGTGTTATTCTTAATTCTCTCAATAGTTGGCGGTTCTGCAGTACCCCCAACAAAGATACCTAAGTGGTCATAAAACGAACCATCTGCAATCAGCTTTGAGGCTATGAACCCTTTCTTGTTGCCATTAGCTTGCAATACCATTGCTCCTGCTGCATCTGCGAATAATGTACAAGTATAATGGTCTGACCAATCAACAAATTTGGTCATTCCATAAGCACCAATAACAAGGATATTATTGAGTTCCAGATCGGTCTGAATGTATCTAGATGCAATATCCAGTGAAGTCACTAGACCTGCACATGCACAATTGACATCAAAGGTCCCCGCCTTTTTTGCACCGATTTTTTCCTGAACTACCACTGATGTAGCAGGAGAAAGATAGTCTGGTGTGTCAGTACTCAAAATGATTAGGTCAAGTTCTTCAGCATCCACTCCAGCTTTTTCCAATGCTTCACGACTTGCATTTGCTGCTAAATCAGAAGTCACTTCATCATCAGCCATGACATGTCGTTGTCTGATTCCGACATTCTTGACAAGCCAATCAGCTGTACCTGGACGATTAAGCATCTGCTCTAAATCTTCATTGGTCAGCATCTTCTCAGGGATATATATTCCTAGACCTGTTATCACTGCAGAGCGTCCCATTTTGTCGATCTCACCACTTTTTGGAGTCAAGAACGACTTAGCCTTGCTCCACCTCATCTATGAAATTCATCACTGCATTATTGAACTCTTCATACTTTTCAATTATGACGAAATGTGCAGCACCTTCAATAAATTGCAATCTCGAGTTGGGTATTCTTTCTGCTAACAATTCTGCGTTCTTTGGCAATATGGTAAAATCATTGGCTCCTTGCAAGATAAGAGTGGGTACTGTAATATTCTTCAATTCCGATTCAGAATCAAACTCAGCTGTGGCAGAGCTTTGATGCACTTGTGCAAACAATGGAGCGGGATGCTGTTGTACCCATGAGTCAATTTGCTTCATCAATTCTTTATTTTCTGCAATGAATTGTTCACTGAAGGTCGCCCTATAACGCATCTCTCTGGCTTGTTCATATGAGATAGTTTCTGTAGGTAGAGCAACCAGTAGTGCCACAACATCGTCTGGGATAGGAATGTAATTTGATCCTCCGAAGTGAGTGGAAACAAGAATCAAACTACGAACCTTCTCAGGGTGAGAGAGAGCTATTTGTTGTGCAATCAATCCACCCATCGAGATTCCCAGTATGTGTGCATTTTCAATACCCAAGACATCCAACAATCCAACAGTGTCTCCCGCCATCATTTCAATTGTATACGGGTAGTCTGGTTTGGAGGATTTTCCTGCTCCACGATTGTCAAAGACAATACACTTGTATTTCTGCATCAAAGTTGGAATTTGTCGGAACCAGACCCAGCGATAACTAGCCCATCCACCAATGAGCACAAGAGGTGGCGCATCAGGCGGTCCATGAATCTCGTAGTAGATGTCAACTTCTCCTATTGTTGCATATGGTAAATCAATCCCCTCCTTCAGTAGAGTGCCTTCTCCCGAAGCCCACACGTATCCTTGATACAATCTCCTTTCTATAGAGGATTATGAGTAAGAGAACTACTACTACCAGAAATTCAAATATCCAAAGGCTAACAGAGACTAACCTTGCATTTTCAGACATAAATAGAAGTAGATCCAATATGCCCAGTAGTCCAAATATCCCATAGTCAACGTACTTAAGTCCAAACTCAAATCGACTAAATTTCACTCGTCGTAAGTGTCGCTTGTGAATTGATTCTCTGAGTCCAGATGCAATTTCCTTTCTAAAGAGGATAATAAGAATGAGACCTACTGCTCCTAGAAATCCAAATATGCCAAAGCTAACAGGGACTAACCTAGCATCTTCAGACATAAATAGAACTAGACCCATTGCGCCTAATAATCCAAATATCCAATAATCAGAATCTCTGAGCCCAAATTCAATTCCACGTAATTTTAATTGTCGTAATTTAACCTTAAAGGAGTCAATCCTACGTCCAGTAGAACCTACGATACCTTGAGGCATGAAGAGGACAATACCGATGTACATCAATCCCAAGAAAACCAACCATAATTGTCCGGGAAGACCTATTCCCTCTATGAAATCGACCAGGTTTCTCTCAGAGTAAAGAACTACTCCTGTTCCGAGTAGTGGTCCAAGTAAAGTACCGATTCCTCCGATAATAGTGTACAGCATTGCATTGATGGTATTATTGACTCCTAATGCAGTATCCGGAGTGATGACTGTAGCATAGGTTGTATACAACGCTCCAGCTAGTCCTGCAATCGCTCCACTGATAACGAGGACAACTATCTTAGCATGATAACTGTTAAAACCAAGGGCTTGAGTACGTTCTTCATTCTGTGCAACTGCAGTAATCATCCTCCCAAATGGAGACGCAATTAGTCGTCTTGTGAAGACATAAACTATCACAAGACATGTGAGAACCAAATAGTATTGCACTGGAATATTGAAGAAGTAAGTGGAAGTATCTTCAATCCAAAGCGACACCATTTCAGCTATGTTACTCCAGAAGGCAAGAATCAAACCAAATATCGTAACTAAAATGATAATCAATGGTAGCAAGTAAACGGTAAGTGGGTCCTTTTCAAATGCTTTACTTTCAGAAAAGTGAAGCGGGTCACTTGTCGATGCATCACGTTCAAACCAGTAGAGTACAGCCATCACAAAAAAAGCAAGACCTAGTAGCACAGGTCCAAGAATATTGGTACCTAATACTACTAAAACACTGACAAGAGCAAGCATAACGGGTACAACCAAGATTAGACCGATACGGTCTGTCCGGTTCTTTATGTAAAGAATGAGCGTCCAAATAAAGGCAGTCAGGAAAACAAATGCAATTCCAACAAACAATAGGTAGACTGGCCCAGTCTTCAATAGATCTGGAGATGGTACTGTAATTCCGGTTTCACCCCCTGAAAGAGCATCTGTTTGGTGGAAGAAATTGTAGATGAACATCGCGATTGCTAGAGCGATAAATGCAAATGCTGTACCTTTTATACGGCTAGTTGTCAGTCCCATTATCAACCCGAGTCCAGCACCGAATAACATCGCGATGATTATCACTAGGGGATAGGGAATTGCAGCTATAATGTCATACGGCGGAGGAAGAAAAGTTGCATGCAGTTTATACGCCATGAAATAAGCGCCTACACCAAAGAGTGCAACATGTCCAAAATTCAGAAGTGCTGATCGACCCAATTGCAAGTCAAATGACATTGCAAGTAGTCCAAAAATCATTATCAGAGTGATTAAATTAAGAAGATTACGAACGTAACCTAGAGAACCAGCTGTACCCAAGGGAAGCAGATACAGGAATGCAACAATCGCAATTACTGTTCTATTCTTTGATAGGATCTGAGGTAGTGCTTTAAGTCTACTACTCATGACCTGTCAGTCCTCCTGGTTTCACTATGAGAATAATTGCCATTATAATGAATACAATGATGTTCTTAAGAACTGGAATGAAATAAGATGCAAATTGGATTGACAACCCCACTACAAGTGCACCAAAGAAAGTACCTTCAAAACGACCATAGTGAGCACCTCCAATAACAACTATGACAAATGCGTAGATGAGATATGTAAGGCCATGACCCGAGCTTGCTCCAATTAATGGAACCAGGACCGCGCCAGACAGTCCAGCAAGACCAGCACCCATCATGAAAACAATCGTGAACAGTTTCTTGATATCGATACCTAGTGCCTCAACCATCTCTGAATCCTCTATGCCTGCTTGGATTTGAAGTCCAATACGTGTCTTTCTGAAACCTACAAACATCAGCGCAGCCACTGCGAATCCTAGAAAGATTAAGAAGATGTTGTACTTCTTGATGATGATGTCCCCAAAGATAAAAGTGCCACTAATGAAGAACGGGTCTAATCGCGAATTTACACCTGGATTAATGATGTAAGTTATCTGAGCAGGTCCCCAAACGACCTCAGCGAATTGAGTGATAATGAACATAAAGCCAACGGTCAATAAAATCTGGGCTATCGGATTGCCATAAAGTCGTCGTATAGTGAAGACCTCAATTCCTCCTCCAATAAGAGCCATGACTAGTGTTGCTCCAATCACACTCACGATAAATGCCACGGCTGACATGACAGCGTCATTGCCCCCAAAGATAGCGATGAAAGGTAGAGCGGGATCCAATAGGACCGATTCAGTCCCAAGATACATGACAAAACCAAGAAAGCCACCTAACATGAAGAATGCTCCGTGAGCAAAATTGATGACATCACATAATCCAAAGATTAGGTAAAATCCAGAAACCATCAAGAACAACAACATGCTGAGAGCAAGCCCAGTCACTATAGATTTGGTAAGCGAGAAAATGAATCCGTTCAATGTATAGACTTGTATTCCAACAATAGCCAAACCACTTGCAATAAAAATTATAATGACGATTAATACTAATGTCCTCATTATTCCTTGATCTTGCGACTCTCTTGCTTCTTGTGATTCCATCATTTCATATACTCACTCCTAGGTATCGTGCAACAAGTTCTTTGTCAGCGATTAGTTCAGACATGTTGTTTCCCTCCTGCACAATCTTTCCGCTATCATAGATGTAGTAATTATCGCCCAATTTGGAAACTGTGCGGAAGTTCTGTTCGACCAGTAAGATAGTTGCATACTCCTTCAGTCTGCTTAGAGAAGTGATGAGGTTCTTTGCAAGAAGTGGACTCAAACCTTCAGTTGGTTCATCTATAAGCAGTAAATCATTTTCATTCACCAATGCACGAGCTACGGCTAACATCTGCTGCTGACCGCCCGATAACGTTCCTGCCCGCTGCTTCAGGAATCTTCTCATGTCGGGAAACAGGTCGAAGATTAACTCCATTCGATCTTGCATCATATCTTTCGAAGTTCTCTTTCTTCTTGATATAATCAAATTCTGTTCAACAGTAAGTGTGCCGAAAATTCTTCTAGTGTCCGGAACATATCCAATACCCCGGCAGACTATTTCATGGGTGGTCAAATCAGATATCTCCTCACCTTTGAAGAGGATACTGCCCATTCTCGGTGGATAGATTCCAAGGATTGATTTCATTGTGGTAGTTTTACCAGCACCATTTCTACCCAATAATAGAGTAACCTCTCCTTTGGGCACAACCATCGAGATTCCTTGGAGAACATAGAAAGAACCAATGTATACATGCGCATCCTGAATTTCAAGCAAGTTCTTCATCTGTACCACCCAAATAAGCCATCAATACTTGTTCGTTCTTTTGAATTTCTTCAGGAGGTCCTTTTGCAATCAGACGTCCTTCTGATAGAACAAAAATCTCCTCGCTTAGGTTCATTACTATGTCCATTTTATGCTCAACAACTAATAGTGTTAGTTGATCACCGTAGGATTCCTTGACTCTTAAAATCGCATCAATGACCTCTGGAATCTCTTCGATAGCCATTCCAGCGGCTGGCTCATCAAGCAAAAGGAGTCGTGGTTCAGTAGCGAGAGCCATAGCGATTTCGAGTTTTCTTTGCTCAGCATGAGGTATCAACGCAGCTGGAATATAGAGTCTTGTTGGATCAAGACCAACAATTGAGGCTATTTCAAGGACTTTTTCATGAAACTCCTGATACGAGCTAGCAGGCTTCAACATACCCATAAAATTGACTTTTGCCCCACTACAACCTTGTGCAGCCAATCTAATATTCTCGAAGGTTGTTTGATATGGGAAAATATTGGTGATTTGGTATGATCTTGAAATTCCGAGTCTTGTGCGTTGATGCATCGGACTTCGTGTAATGTCTTGTCCCTCAAAGTATATCTTCCCGGAAGAAGGCGGGAATGTACCTGTTAGAAGGTTGAAGAATGTCGTTTTTCCTGAACCATTCGGTCCTATGATTGCCTTTATCGATCCCCTCTCTAATTCTAGGGAAACATTATTGACTGCAACTAACCCACCGAATCTTTTGGTTAACCCCTCTGTGCTTAGGATAATATCATTCGCTGAAGACAATTCGACTTCCTTCTCAACTTGTTTCCAAAATTGGATTTCCCCAGTTAGGACCAAATAGGCAAATAATATATCTTTTGGAACTTGGACAAACGTAAACTGAATTTTGAGAGTTTTGACTTATCGTCCTTTCAGGAAGACTAATACTTAACC
>JBHLRT010000055.1:0-8072 GCA_048882305.1 Candidatus Thorarchaeota archaeon | reverse complement strand
CCCTAATGTCTTGTTTCAGTTTTTGATTGAAGTTTCTTCTCATCGAAAAGGATTTTGTTTCAAAACCGGTTGAATTCATACTCAAGTCATCAATTAGAGAGTACTCTAGAGAGGTTCTGGCAATTGGTACTACATTATACTCCATTTGGTTCTCAGTTCCAAGAGTGAATATTGATAGATAGGGCCCAATTTTCTGGAATGCAGCGACGTCATCTATCTTCTCAAACAGATCACATCCATTACCAATGTATACGGTTTCCCAGCCGTCCGTATGCCAAGAGGGTTCAAATTGCTGTAAATCACTCAACCTGCAGAAGTGGAGAAACCCTCTCTCAAGTTCAACTAGCAATATCTGCGTTTTATCGTCTGCAAATTCATTGATGTCGATGAGTTTGTGACAACCCTTATTGCTTCTTTGAGGACATCTCTCACAGCGTTCACTGGGACAACGAATCACATGGATACCTGAATTCAACTAGATAATCACCTCGTTTCACTTTTCTATTCTGAAATTAACTAGATAATCTCCTAGATGTACAAATCCAATTACTGAATGCTTGCATGAGATACTTCAATGACTTTTTTCATCATCCCAAAGTGGTCTCGAATACTATACTCGGCTACTTTTGTTGCAGTTGATGCAAGTTTTTGTGTAAGAACAGCTCGTTTTCCATGTTCCACAGCTATCAACCGATCACTAGCATAGGCTGCAGAAACCGTGAAAATGAACGGATTTCTTCCCCCTCGTTTTGAAACAGGTATCATATCAAGCACTTCCAATATCTTGTTTCTGAGAGCGTTCTCGAAATCTTTTGGATTCCAACCTCGCGATTTTACCTTGCTAACAACTTTCGAATTATTCATCAACATGGAAATCACCCTTGGAACATAATCCTCTGGTTTTCGTATCTCTGGTGAATAACCAGTAAGTGATTTCAGTCTGAGTGCTTCTCGTACAATGGCTCGCACGTTGACTCGGTGCCCGCATTTTTCAAAGACATCAGCTATCTCATCAAGTGTGATTGGAGCTTCTTCTTTGAATTCTCTTACTGCCATCAAAAGGCAGACTGCAATCAGTAGTATGTTATTACTAACATTTCCTGAAGATTCATTCACTACTTTCTTGTATAGATATGCAGTACGATCACGAACCTGTTCATTAATCATAAGAAGTTTTGATACATGATTCAGAGTTCTTAGTGCTCTGTATTTCGCCTCATTTTTCCCTATTCTAATTCTAGTACTGTATATTGTTTTCAGACGTTTGAACTTCTTTTGCATTCTTCCAGAAAGCGCATGTCCCTGAGCGTCCTGAAAATATCTGTCTTTATGAAAACCAATGTAGCTTCCAAGCCCATCAACAATATGCATTCGGTTTCCTAAGGACACATACATACTTGCATCAGGAGAGTCTCCACTAGGTCGTTCTCCCATTTGATAAGTGGGTAAAACATACTCTCTTGAGAGTACTAGGCCGCATTCAGCACACACTATATGTCCTTGACTAGTGACTAGAAAGCCATCACAGTCGGGACAGGATTTCGAATTCGTTAATTGAGATTCACATGTTCCATCAGTCAAAAACCACACCCATTATGAGTTTGTACAATCATTCCTAACTAAGTTTCAGATACCAATTGTACACTCATAGGGAACAGATGTTTTCTCAAACAGACTTTCGTGGACATTAAACAGGCTTTGTCAGTCTGGTCAGAAAGAGAGATGACCGAAACTAATCATGTTTTGAATCAATTTCATATGATTGCCAAGAAGAACTTATCAGAATTGAACGTGTTAATCTGAGCAGTTGTGGCTTTTCCAAGAGTGAATACTAGCCGCAAACCTCCTACCGACCCAATCACTTCCAAACCATTTTTGTCATTCTTTTTGAAGACACTACTTTCGACATAGAGTCTTGCTTGCTCACCTTTTGTAATTGGTTTTGAATCAATGACCACAGTAATCGAATCATTAGCGTTTAATGTGTCACTTAATACATCGGGAAGTTCTATTGTGAGTGAAGCACCATCGCTTTTCGAAGACACTTTTAGCAGCTTAAGTCTTCTAGTTTCAGTTTCTTCAACAGAGTTAATGACAGCAGTTTTTAGCCTAATTACCATAGATGATGCACCTTTGTGGTTAGTGTCTATAATTGACCAAAAGTCATTATGAATTAAACCTACCGTTGAATCCATGTGCAGTTTTTTAGGAAGTATAATGACAATTTTCCGGTGTAGACAGGTGAATCGAAAAGCAGGAGCAATGACTTCCATGTTAATACTCTTCATTGGAAGTCTTGCCATACCAGTTTCAGCATTCTTTTTTGATTTTCAATATTTTGAAACTGATCAGCTGGTATATGAAGTTGGAGAAACCATTGATATGGTTGCTAAACTTATTGCTGACTTTAGCAGTGAGGGATGGTGCTACGTTTCATTTGCAGTCGTAACAGATCTTGGTCCATCATTTGCCGATGAATATTTTATTCCACCCTCGCCCATCGTGCGTGATTTAAATTCATCATATACGATACTGCCAGAACACACTTCTCCCGGCGTTTCTGGAGTACAGGCATTTGTTATTTTTACTGCAGAAATCTATGACACAGTTTCTCAAAGTGCAGGTGATAACATCGAAGTAACAATCAATAGAGGACACCTGACTACAATACCACTGACAAATCTTTCAGTCGAATTCGGATTAAATACTTCAATTCCACTGAAGATTGCTAGTACTCACAATACAAACATTGTATACTATGGTGAATCAGTCAATTTGCATGTAGAAGACTCTACATACCAAACAATCCTAGATTTTAATACAACAACAACATCAGAAGGATTAGTATATCTAAATTGGAGTGACTCATTTGGACTTCCTGGTGTTTACAATCTAACAGTTTCCAGTGATGGAAATGAAGACTTCCTTCCTTTCTCGAATTCACTAGACATCACAGTTCTTCCTGCTTCATCTAGTTTGACAATAATCTCTTCACCTGAATCAATATACTGTCAATCGCCTGATGGAAAACATATCGAACAAGCTGAAATAATTCTGGAACACATGGATTCAAGTTTTAATCCCATTAATGATAGTATAGTCCAATGGACATCAATTTTCAATTCTGGAATATTGTCTAATCTTGGTAACGGACAATATTCTACAGTTATTCCTTTCAATACCAGTCCAGGATCTTATCAGGTTAATTTCACTTCAACCAACCTACAATATCAGACCGCTGAAACATCTATCAATTTGGATGTTCAACCCAATACTTTGCTTTTTTCAGTGGAACAATCATCTTGGAACGCAACAAGAGGTAATAATGTGACTGTTGAATTTATCATCAGGTCTACCATTGACTGGAACCAATCCATCCAATTACAATTCACAGATGAAACATTTCAATTCTCACTAGTATCTGATATCCAAACTAATATTTCGACTTCTGTAATAATCCCAATTTGGCACAACATAACTGTAGGACAACACATTGTCAATGTATCACCTGTAAGCGAATACTATGAGTTTACTACTGTTTCAGTACTCAATCTGACTGTAATTGGAACAATGAGCGTTGCTATATCACCAACGATAACCTACTACGGTGAATTTCTGGATTTCAATATGACTCTTCTTGATGATAGTAGCCAATCAGTTCCTTTAGCTGATATCCATATATTCTGTGATGATGTTTTTACTCCTTTGGCAATTATAGATGATGCCAATCCAATCATCACACAATCTATTGTTCTTCCTCTTTGGGTATCCCCTGGTCTTCACAATATCACTTTTGAAATAATTAGCCAATATTACAAGACAATCAACTATACAATGACACTCAAAATTTGGATGCGTACCAACATCACTATCGTGATATCATCAGACTCTACTAAGATTACTTCTAATGTATTCAATGACTCTCAAGACTTTCTAATCACACGAAGGATTTCTTCTGGTTCAATCATCCTTCCTCCACCGATTTTGTTTAAAGGAATTACATCAACCATCCCTGCCACAGCTCGACTAACTTCCCTTGATAATTGACCTAGGTTGAGTTCTGGAACCAATAGATGATCAACTGATTTCGCAAACTCCTTTATCACATCGTCGGGGAAAGGCCATAAAGTCTTCAATCTCAGAGACCGGATTGTTGGCTTATTGTTAGTCGTCATCAGTTCTTCTATTGACCTAGATGTCGAACCAAATGAAACAGTACCCCATTCAGCAGTATCAGGACCCGATATCTGATAATCCTTCAGTACTTCATAAGCATCCAAAATCTTGTTGGATAATCTACGAACTAATTGGTCATGCACATTCGGATCTGCAGTTTTCCGAAATCCAGCCTCATTATGAGTTGAACCTGTTATGAGTAAATCCTGTCCATCACCGAATCTCGGCATCAGCGCATGACCCTCTCCATCCACGTCGCCAAAGGGATTGTTCCCCTTCTTAGTATATCGTCTCTCCACAGAAACGTCCTTACTCCTATCAACGATGACTTTCTCTCTTGAATGCGCCACAACCTCGTCTGACAATAGAATTACAGGATACCTTAGTTTCTCAGAGAGATCAAATGCTCTTAGTGTCAACTCATATGTTTCTTGAGAAGAACTAGGAGCAAGCACAATACTCTCATGGTCTCCATGGGTTCCCCATCTTGCCTGCATGAAATCCCCTTGAGCTGCTTTTGTAGCTTGTCCTGTGCTAGGCCCAGCTCTTTGGACATTTACTATCACACATGGAGTTTCAGTCATGATTGCATACCCAATATTCTCTTGCATCAGACTAAATCCTGGTCCTGATGTTGCAGTCATTGACATTACACCACCCCAAGAACTACCAATCACAGCAGAGATTGCTGCAATTTCATCTTCCATTTGAAGATACGTACCCGCATTTTTTGGTAACATGACTGACATGATTTCCGCAATCTCAGAAGCTGGTGTAATAGGATAGCCTGCAAAGAATCTACAGCCTGCGGCAATTGCTGCTTCTGCACAAGCTTGGTTACCTTGCCAGAATCCAATTTTTACATTATTAGCGGACATAGCTAAAACTCCAAGTTGGCGTTTGTCCACATATTCAAGATAAGTATACTCTTTCAGCACTACAAAAATGCCGATAGTCTTTTATCAAATTTCAATCGGTGAATCGCAAAGCGATCGTGGTCTAGTCTGGTTAGGACGGAAGCCTCCCAAGCTTCCAAGCCGGGTTCAAATCCCGGCGGTCGCACCATAATTTTTCGTCAGGTTTAAGGGAAGATGATTAATTATGTACTTGGCGAGTGATGATTGCTATGACCCCTATGAGTCAGATATGACGATGATATGGATCTTGAGTTAGGAGCTCGCCAATACTTTCGGTAACCTCCACTTATTTTATACATTTAATCGTACGTTCCGCAAACGCTTTTAAGGTGCAGAAATAGAATTGCATTTGGACTGTAATGCCACATGATTATGTTGAAGATGAACTCAGTAAGCGGAGTGTTTTCAAATCAGAACAGTTCCTATCTATCGATTATGTGCCAGAAAGTCTCCCTCATAGACAAGATGAGATGAGAAAACTCGTTCAAAGTTTTAAAACCTTAATCAGTTCTCCAGGAAAAACAAGTCTCAAATTTATTATTGAAGGTTCAGTGGGAACAGGAAAAACAGCAGTTGCAAAGCGATTCTCTGAACAGATGATTCAAGCTGCAAAAAGACGGAACATCCGACTCCATAGCATTCACATTAACTGTCGTGTAAACAAGACAGAATACCTTGTATTTCTCCGAGCGCTAAGAGAATTCAAACCAAGGTTTCCTAGACGAGGACATTCTCCAGACGAGTTACTACAGATGCTAATCGAAGTTCTTGATGAAGAAGATCGGTACCTTCTCTTAATCCTCGATGAACTTGACTACTTCATCAGACAAAGAGGCGCAGACATTCTCTACGACCTTACAAGAATAATGGATGACAGACTAAATGCGACACAACGTCTTTCAATCATAGGCATAGGTCGTGAAATTCCTCTCGATGATGATATTCTTGATTCTAGTACCCGTAGTACATTACAACGTAATGTGCTTCGATTCTCAAAATACAATCATGAAGCATTGTCAGATATACTTCAAGACCGTGTAGAGATGGCTTTCGAGAAAAAGACTGTAATGGACGAAACAATTCAAGTCATCTGCGACATTGCATCTGAGCATGGTGATGCACGTTATGCAATCGAGCTTCTGTGGCGTGCTGGGAAAAATGCTGATAGTGATCAATCAGACATAGTAATACCTGATTATGTCCGTCGTGCAAAAGCTGACACTCATCCTGAATTAAGAAAGGAAGTATTTGCCACATTACCAATACAACACAAACTTCTGTTATTGGCTGCCGCAAGACAACTTAGAGAAATACGTAGTGCTTACGTAACAATAGGTGAAGTTGAAGAGATGTATCGCTCAATATGTGAAGAGTACTATGAAGAACCTCGAGCGCATACACAGATTTGGGAATGGGTCCAAGACCTTCATTCTCACGGGATAATAGATACAAAGAAGTCTGGCACAGGTCAGAGAGGTCAAACAACTTTAATCGGATTCTCTGATGTTCCAGCTGAAATGTTAGAACAATTTCTAGCAGGACTACTCGATATTTCAAAAGAGGGTGTGAGAAAATAAATGGACGCTGGCGACACGCCTAAAATTGCAATTGAGGATATCTTCTCATCACGAGGTCGAATAAAAATACTCAAGGAACTTGCTGCGTCAAATGAGCTAAATATCTCTGAACTTTGTAGAAGAGTAGACCTCAATCATAGTTCAACAAAATCACATCTAGAGGTGCTTCTAAAGTCTGGACTCATTGAAGAAAAGAAATTCGGAAGAATCAAGATATATCGATATAAAATTGAAGATCTCAGAGCGCGTTCACTAAGAAGTCTTTTCAATCTCTGGGAGTCATGATGAGGTTTTCATGACATGCCAAACTATCTCGCTCGTTTATTTTACCTCGGTAATCGCTATCATGGTTCACAATATCAACCAAATCTAGTCACGGTACAAGGTGAATTGATTGAGGCTTTTTCAAAATGGAGTGGTGAGAATCATTCTACTCAAACAGTTCAGATATCCGGTAGGACAGATAGGGGTGTTCATAGTATTGGACAACTAGCCATGTTTATCACTGAAAAGGAATTCAATATTGATAAAATCAATCGTTACCTTCCAGATGACATCATACTGTGGGCGTTCACAACTGTACCATTTGATTTTGTACCACGTTACAACATATTAATGCGACATTATCGATATTATCTGGACAAGTCTTGGGGAAATCTAAATCTAAGGGCAGTGAAAAAGGGAATATCTCACTTGATAGGTTCTAATGATTATAGTCAACTATCAAAACCTGACGTTGGTAGAAACAGCACCACCACTACAACTCTTCTCAATATTTCAATTCATGACTACAATGATACATACTTTCTAGATGTATTTGGGACTCGTTTTTTGTGGAAACTTGTACGCAAAATGGTCACATTACTAGATGAAATTGGACAAGAGAGAATCAAGCCAGAAGAAGTCACTGAAATTCTCTTAGGACACAAAGCACTTTCTAGTGGGATTCAACCTGCACCCCCTGAGAATTTAGTTCTTGTAGAATCGGTTACTTCATTGAATCTGAAGACAAGTAAGTATGCAATTCGTAATATCAGAAATCTATTAGATGATCAGCTTGAGCAATATAGACGTTCAATACGGACAGTGCACAATATCATCGATTACTTTTCTGGACCAAAACTGACTTTTCAACATTCAACCAAATCGAGAAATCCTTCAAACTCTTAGGATTAATTCTTACAATTTCATATACAACATCAAGGTGGGTCTGCCGAACTCGCTTCTTTGAAACACTAGTCACTGCTGATAAAGTGGTCAAAATTTCCGATTGTTTGTCTTGCTTTCTGTTACCTTGCCAGACTAAGAGGGGCCAAGAAGGCTGAGAATACTTGACACGACGAAAGGGTGTATCAGATCGACTCATTGCTACACCCATTGATAAGAAATCATAAACATATGC
>JBHLRT010000054.1:0-8102 GCA_048882305.1 Candidatus Thorarchaeota archaeon | reverse complement strand
TAGTGAATAGTTCTTTCCAGTATTCCTTACCATATACTGATGAATGAATTATCTCCAAAATAGGTACAACCCTTGGGAAGGTTGCTTGGTATTTGTTGAAGTCTACATCTCCGGGACCATTGACTCCCCAAGAATTCATACAATCGATGTAATCTTGAGAGATTTCAGCAAGAACACCCCCAGCAATAATTGCACGAGCAGTTTCAGGGTATTCGATTCCAATCTCCAGCGCGATATGCCCTCCATCACTGTAACCAACAACTAATGGTCTATCAAGTTCTAGCTCATTGATCAATGCGACAATATCATCACACATCAGTCTGCAGCTAAACGCCCTTGTTGGATTGTCTGATTTTCCATGACCTCTGCAATCCGGTGCAATAACTCTGAAGTGCTGAGAGAAGATTGGATAGTATGATTTCCAATTAAAGTTGGCATTCAAATTACCTCCATGAAGCAAGATAAGCGGTGTTCCATTTCCAATCTCTTCGTAATGCATTCGTATTCCATTAACCTCAATATAGTTACTCGAAACATCGCTGTTCACTGAATTCACCTAATCTCTTCCGTTTCGATTGCATTCATAAAACTCTAGTTGTTTTTCGATTTCAACTACGAGCCCCAATTTACCACCTATTGTAGACATCTTCAGCAAACCCAAGAAAGCGGTTTATCTGTAATTCAATGCCATCATCCAGAACCACTTTTCCTGAGAACCATCCAAACACTTGATGCTGTACTGACTTGATGAGAAGTAGGTTGAACTTCCCATAACGGTCCACAATTGGTTCAAAGTCCATCTCAAACCGTCCATCATTGCTCGAGAACCTCCAGGGCTTCATGTAATCATTGACATCCATGTGGAATGTCACTTCATCCAACTTGTGGGCTTTCGCCTTGTAGAAGACCATGTTCTCTGTTGCTGAGGACCTATCACTGAAACCGTACCCTATATTCCATCCAAAGGGCTCACCATTCAGAAGGCCTGATGCAGACCCCCAGTACCACCTGTTCCTGTAAGTCCAATTGCCTCTCCCCCAGTCTAGACCTCCGAAGCTGCTTTCTGGAGAGAACTCATACTCTGTGTCCCCGATTCTAATTGACCCCTCCACAGGCATGCAGTTTATCTTCTGATTGTAGTAGAATTTCTTCTTATTCTTCCAAGGCGTTGCGATGACCATTGTGTCCATGTCAAGGTCCTGATGAAGTAACAACTCCCCCGAGAGGCCCATCTCACCCAAGCTGTTGACAAACTCTGGAAACTCGACCTTTATGGTTCGTTTTCCCGGCGTAACATAATAACCTAGTTTCAACTTCTTGTCTTGGTACTCCACATCCCCTTTACTAGAGGTTGGAGGAAAATTAAGGCGGCCTCTAGTAAGCATGGTAAGGGTTTCCTTTTGCGTGCAAGTACCTCTTTCAAAGTCAAGCCATGCAACCGCCATGAGTCCAGCAAAGCCAAGGTCAGACATTGTAAAAGTGATTCCGTACTTCTCATTCAGAATGTAGTAATAGTCCCATTCCTTTATCCGATGCCAGCCCGCTTTTATCTTGCTCCTGTCGTACCGCCATAACAATTGAGTAGCATATCCTGGCTCAGCTAGTTTCCCAGCTTCATCAAGCAAGTCAGTCGATTCTGTGATTCTATGCTGGCTTGTCATGCACAGAGTATCTGTGTTGCACGCTAAAAGCATTCTCAATCTTATGTGCTTCAGGAAGAATCTAGGACTTAAGCTCCATCCAATACGCTAACGCTTTCTTTGCAAATTTGCCTGTTAGTTCTTGGTATGCTTCAACAGGATTCAAAATCTTCAGTTCTTTAACATCATCACCAGCACTTGGATTTCCGCTTTCGACCTCTGCTGTGAACACAATGAACACTAAATTTCGCTCATCCTTAACCATGGGATAGGATGCATGGAATCCAGTGATTCTGACATGAAGGTTGGTTTCTTCCAGAACCTCGCGGACGGCTGCGTTTTCAAGACTTTCATTTACGGATACATATCCACCGGGCAATCCCCAGAGTTCCTTATTCTTTGAGCTTACAATAACAAGTTTACCATCAAGAAAAACAAGAGCCGCAACAACTGGTGTAGGATTGTTGTAATACTTGCGATTACAATTTGTGCATTCAAAATCCCACTCTTGATTTATAGACGATTGTAAGGGATTTCCACATGCAGTGCAGAAAGTAAAGTCCAATGCTCCAACCTCTTGAAAATATCAAATCGTGCCATGTTAAAAAACACATCATGCGACCTCTATTTGCGTTCTCACATCGTGGCTTTGTATTATTATCTGTTTTTCATCCCAAAAGTGCGAGAAAGCTGTGAATTTGAAAGGGGAAGTTAGATGACGAAAGGAAAGAAACGTCCGACTATCAAGGATCTTACAGCTATGCCTTTTTTCGGTAGTCTACCACTTATTTCACCAGATAGTTCGAAGGTGGTATACCTCAAGGGGCAACCAAATCTAAAGACGAATGCATTGGATATCGAGGGATTTGTATATGATGTGGAATCAAAGGAAACCCATCGGTTTTTCAAAGGGGGCTGGAATGTCAAATGGGCGGATAGCAGAAGTGTATGCTGTCTGAAGACGGTTCAACCATCTGGAAATGCACAAATTCATGTATATCACAATCTGGTTGGCGAACCATCTCAAATCACAGACCATCCGTTTCCAGTACAAATCTTTGAACCATATGGAGATGGATTTGTATTCAAAGCATCAAAAGATTCTCACAAGCAGAGGATAGGTAATTTCAATTATGTAGAAAACGAAGTGCCCAATGATGGATTATTCTATATCGATAGCAAGAGAGCTATTCAGAATCAAGAATCTTCAAGTCTAAATTTTGAAAAGGAGAGAGTGGAATTACCTCCAGCGTCCTTTGAAATCACAAGTATCCTTGATGAACCTCTAGCAATTGACTCATTTGTATTATCACCCAAGAAAAACACAATATATCTAAACTGTCAGTCAAGATCCGAGATGTTTTTCGAAAATGAAACATCTTGCTTCAAGATCCAATTTGACGCGAATTCTATTCTAAAGAGCCTTGATTCTTCAACAATAACCGAAGCGCTTTCAGAAGCTAAACTAGTCAGACTTTCTTTACCCAAAGGCTACAAAGTCCGAGCTGTATCTCCAGATGGAGAGAAAGTCCTACTAACTGGACGAGATGTTGATCTAATACCGGAAACAAGACCCGATCTCTGGATTGTGGATGAATCCCTGATGGAAACACCAGATGTTGAAGACCATTTGATATGTCTAACAGAAAAAATAGATAGATTTCCACTTGATGTTCATTGGACGAAGCATGGAATATATGTGTTGCACTGGGAAGAAAGCAGATGTTTGATCAGCAGGATTGATGAACAAGGTGAATTTGAAACCTATTCACTCGGCGATGTGCATCCAAAGAATTTCTTCTCAATGAATATGGAGGGTGATATCGCTTTCAAGGGACTCTCTAAAAACGAACTAGACGAGATTTACCTTGGAAAATTCAATGATACAGGTTGGAATGTCACAAAATTGACCAGTGCTACAGATCAGTACTCACACCTTGATTTTGGAACCGTTGAGTCAATAAAGTGGATTAGCAAAGATGGTACTGAGATAGAAGGAATTCTCAGAAAACCATCTGAGTTTGACCCGAAGAAAAAGTATCCTCTAATCGTCCATCCACATGGAGGTCCAAGAGCAAGCTCCCATCTTTCACTCCTTGACAACGAGTATTATAGACCAGTTCATTCATTCCTCGCCAAAGGAATTTTGATTCTCCAGCCAAACTATCGAGGTGGCTTGGGCAAAGGTCGCGAATTCATGGAGTTGAATCACAACAACATGGGGGTTGGGGATATGTGGGATATTGAATCAGGTATAGATCATCTGGTATCATTGGGGTATATCGATGAGACCAAGATAGGGAGTATGGGAGGAAGTCAAGGAGGATACTTGTCTGCTTTTGGAGGAATGCACACAGATAGATTTGCGGCAGTAAATGTCATGGCTGGTGTAAGTAGTTGGTATATCTACTATATTGGTTCAGATAATAGGCACAGTATTCACTTGACAGGCACACCACATGAATCCGAAAACTGGGAATTCTACAAGAAGAGCGCGCCTATTGCTGCGATTGACAGAGCAAAAACTCCAATGTTGATTCAACATGGGGAAAATGATGAGAGAATATCGGTCATCAGTGCTCAAGAGATGTATCGAGCATTGAAACAGAAAGGAGTTCCAACGGAGCTGTTCACCTTTCCCGGTAAAGGTCATGGATTCATTGCCGCTCAGGACAACTATGCAATTATGTTGCAGGTCTATCGATGGTTCTGTCACTACCTTCTCGGTGAAGAACTTGATCTATTCAAGGATGATTTCTAGATCACCGCCTGACTCAGTAGCCATCGAACTAAAAAGAAACGATATTTAGAGAATAATGATGTTTGGAGGTTATGTTGATGGAAGATACCATTATTCTCACGCAATCTGAAGTGCAAGCTTGTCTATCTATGAAAGAAGCTATCAAAGCTGTCAAGGTTGCGTATTCTGCATTTGCCCAAGGCCGCGTCCAGATGCCTAGTGTCCAACATCTAGACATACATCAGTACAATGGTGAAGTTGATGTCAAATCAGGGTTCGTTGAAGATTTCGGACTAATGGGTACGAAGATATCTTCTGGATTCTATGAGAATCACAAGAAGGGACTCCCCCCGGGTATTGCTGTTATTATTCTCCTTGATTTAGAAACCAGTATGCCATTAGCTATTATGGACGGATCACACATTACTGCATATAGGACTGGAGCTGCGGGAGCTGTTGCTGCGGAGGTTCTTGCTCGAAAGGACTCGAAAAGAGTAGGTATTGTAGGAACAGGAACTCAAGGACGCATGCAACTACTAGCACTAAAGGAACTATTCGATATTCAAGATGTTAAGGTGTGGAACATTGAGAGGAATTCCGCTGAGAAATATAGAGATGAAATGACCAAGAAGCTCTCAGTAGACATTCAAGTAGTAGAAACACCGAATGATGTTGTCTCTCAGGCAGACATTCTTGTGACTGTCACGCCTTCCAGAAAAGCCCTTGTTAGCGCAGATGTGATTCACGAGGGACTTCATATCAATGCAATAGGTGCTGATGGTCCCGGAAAG
This sequence comes from Candidatus Thorarchaeota archaeon, assembly GCA_048882305.1. GTDB lineage: Archaea > Asgardarchaeota > Thorarchaeia > Thorarchaeales > Thorarchaeaceae > SMTZ1-45. Next base: position 2,931 of record JBHLRT010000054.1, on the reverse strand, counting down.
CAGGAACTGGACCCATTGATAATGACTCGAGCATCACGAATTGTTGTTGATAGTCTTGCACAATGCCGAGAGATTGGGGAGATACAACATGCATTGAGAAAAGGACTAATCTCTGAGAGTAGAATTCATGGCGAAATTGGCGAGATAATTAATGGAACCAAAGCGGGTAGAGAGTCTGCTGATGAAATAACTATATTTGATTCCACAGGATTGTCAGCCCAAGACATAGCTGCCGCAAAGATAGTGTATGAAACAGCCAAAGAAAGAGGATTGGGAAAGAAGATTGATCTTTTCAACTAAGACATTTCAAGTAATTTGAATCTATCAAGAGCAAGTAGACATTGTACTGTAATCTTTCCAGCCCACTCTTTCTCTGCTATAGGCCAGACATCATCATACTGACCCCAACTCCATGTTGGCCACCAACCACCATCCTCTCTCTGTTGACCTATCTCATAGTCATAAAACCAATACACAAATCCCGGTAAAACTAGAAAGAATGATTTACGACTTGGAGCAATCCAAAATATCCTAATCTCGCCAAGAGTTTCTGGCTTTTGAATAAATGATCTAAGTGTGTTGGATGTCTTTTCATGAATGATGGATTTCAACGGTTCAGGGACTGATTGATATGCTCGCTCCCAGTTCATGAAGCAATATAGACTCTCAATTATGTCAAGATTACTCAGGTTATCGAGAGCCCGTTTATTGATTTGAGTGAACAAATCTTTGGGAACATTGTTTTGAAAGCGATAGAGGTAGCCAAGTAGTTCAGCACTGGGATTTGCCCAATATTCCTCGGTTGGAAGTTTGATTTCATCAACATGCCACCATGGTGCGTGAGGCACATCATTGACCTCGATGGGAGTTCTTGGCCAGTATGAATGTTCCATATCAAAAGTATCAACCAAATAATCTATAGCACGTTGGACTATCTCATCATTTGCCTCAGCATTAACCTTGACCGCATACTGGAGCCCCACAGATGTTGCCATGGCTGACGATGCTGTAAGTCTAAAATCAGACTCTATAGCGTTACCAAAACCACCGTCAGAGTTTTGATATTTCTTTAACTCTCCAAGTACATCATCTTTGGATTTTTCTTTAAAATGATACTCGAAGAGCTCAATATCCAGCTTTCTGGCATTAGAGTGGATGAATTCCTCTGCTCGTGAGAATGCATCCTTTGTTAACTTCACTCAATAGCCCCACAACTCATCATTTCACCTTAATCTTAAACTTAGTCCTTCACAATTGATCAAAAAAAGAGGAAAGGAAGTCCTGGCTAGTCTAGCTAGCTAGAACTTCTAATGTTGTTCTTCTGATTATCGATGATTACCTAAAAGCTGCTCTTGTTGAGGGTAGCAAGAGGTAGATTACGATAATGAGATTGAGACCCCACTGTAGTAGGAATGTCGCCGAGAAACTGAAACTCATGAGCCCCAGTAACACAGCAATGAAGTTGAAGAATAGGGTCCAGAACCAGGCCCATCCTTTCCACGTCCACAAGCCCCAGACGAGGATTAGCCCAATGATACCAATGATCAATGGGAGCAGAGCCAATATCATGAATAATAGCGGAAGTGCAAGTGTGATTGCTATTACAAGCAGACCCAAGCCAATCGCAACTAAGGATGATATCAACTGTAGCAATGCTATAATGATTACTCCGGTTGGTTTACCAGACATATGTCTTTCCTCCGAACCACAACGGGAGTTGTGGGTCTATTTTTATGTTACATTAGCAGATATAAGGTAAACGTGCGTATTACAACAATCCCAGAAAGCTAATTCTAGACGATTTTTCATAGACTAACGATAGGAAGATGAAGAAACTATCGTTCAAGCGCTTTCAATGCGATTATCTCATCCTCGAGATCATCAATACGATGATTCATCTCAAGGACAGTATTAAGCAACACAGAGATGAGGTATCCATAATTAACTCTATACTTGTTTTCAGTTCTATCAATGATGTTTGCTTCTTCCAGTCTTCGAGCTGCATTAGTAATAGACTGTTTCGATACACGTCGCTTATCCACAAGGCTGTCTACAGCCTTTCGAACTGCCCGAGGTTCAACAGGGGTACCTTTCAAGTCTTCTAACAAACTGTACAGGACCATTAGTCCAGCACTCATACGCGGATTCAGTAATTTAGCAAATGCCAATTCAAGTTCAGATATCATCCTTCTCTTCCTACTCCCTAGAATTGATGTTTGTAGTACACGTTAGGTTTGTGAAAAACCTTCTCTTAATACTACTCATGGTCTATAGAGGCTGAAGAAACGCCTTTCACCAATAAACGTTTACTATCAAGATTGGTCTTACAAAAAGGTGATATCTTGGTATGCACTCCACTATTTGAGCGTGTCTTTGAGTGGTGCATGATTCGGAACGAATAGTGTTCGTATCGGTGATTCATACAGATCTTGAAAGCGTGGAAGAAGCGAGGCGCGTGGTTAGAGAATCAAGACCGGAAGTAGTAGCTGTAGAGCTAGACCACGACAGATACCAGCAATTGATGAATCCACCTAAAGAAGGTGAGATTGCGAGTTCGGACTCAGGAGATATGGCACAGGATCTCATACAACAATTAGCGATTTTGGAAAAAAGTCTAGGAAACATAACTGGATCAGATGTTGGAGATGAAATGTTGGCTGCCATAGAAGAAGGTCGAGCTGTAGGTGCAAAGATAGCCTTAGTAGACCGTCCTCTGAGTGCTACTGTCCAAGCTTTGATGCAAGTACCAGTTGATGAGATGTATCGACTCACCAATATGCTTCCAGATGCAACCAAGGATATCGAGGACGGAGGAGCAGGAGATCTCCTTGCAATGCTCAAAGAGGATGGCGCTGTGGAGGACCTTATGCAACAATTTCAGAGTGAGTTTCCAGGGTTGGCAAATGTACTAATAGAGCAACGTGACCAGTA
>JBHLRT010000053.1:0-8167 GCA_048882305.1 Candidatus Thorarchaeota archaeon | reverse complement strand
TGAGGTCCGCTTGAAGATGGACCGCTTTGATATTACCCTGCTTACGAAACCAGTAGAGTCCATGTTTCATGAGTAGCTTACCAAACCCTTCCCCTCTATGTTCTTCAACTACACCTATTCTCGCAACGTATCCCTCATCCTTTCCATATCTTTGAACCAGGAGATAACCAATCATCTCATTTTGCAATTCTAGGATGAAGAAGCCATCATCCTCAACTCGTTTCCGGAATGAATCCTCCCACATCGCATCCTCTGGAAAGATTTCGATATCTATCCTGTGAAATGTTTCCCAATCATCAAGTATTGCTTGTCTAATTTCTGCCATCCTGACCACAGCACTTGGATTATTCTACAACTTCTATATGAAAGGATATGGTCAATCAGAGTTGACCTCTCTTTGTTGAAATAGGCGAAATTTCTGGAAAACTATCTGGGTTTCCTCATAATGGACATAATGGTGACCAACAGGACTGCTTAGTAACATCCTCATTATTCTATCGCGGATTTCGAGTATATTATAACCATCAAGTGTTATGTTCTTGGTATGAGCGAAACACTACGGATTGAGAGAGCCAATGAGTCCGATTACTCGGCAGTAGTGAATCTATTGAATAAAACGAATCTTCCCCCTGATGATGTAGAACGACACATTGCGAACTTTTTGGTTATTAGGGACCCTGAAGCAGTTGCAGGTTCTGAATTTCTTGTTGGCTCAGTGGGTCTTGAAATCTACGAAGATTCGGCACTCCTTCGATCTCTCGCAGTTCATCCCGATTTTCAAGGAAAAGGATTAGGTACGAGTTTGGTTAATGGTATTATCGAGGTTGCAAAGGAAAAAGGTATCAATCGTTTATTCCTACTGACAGACACAGCTGAGAAATTCTTTGAAAAGAAAGGATTTGTACTTGTGACACGCGATCAAGTGCCTGAGGATATGAAAAGGTCGGTTGAGTTCACAACATTATGTACTAGCTCGCCTTCAATGATGATTGAAATCTAATCTTGTTTCTGGAGATGTAATGGATATGACAAAAGTGGAAGTGATGGGAAGAGTTTCTCCTTATCCAATGCCGGTGGCAATCCTAGGCGTGATTTCTGATGGAAAACCCAACTTCATGACTATTGCTTGGTTTAATCGATTCAATGGTAATCCGTCAATCTGGGGCGTCGGAATAGGCAAAGGGAAACTCACTCTTGATGCCATTGAGAAACATCGTGAGTTCAGTATTAATTTTCCAAGTTCAAATCAAGTCGTTGAAGCTGATTACTGTGGTATCACATCAGGTCGTGATGTTGACAAAGGAGCGCTATTCAGAGTCTTCCATGGAACTCTAGAGAAAGCCCCGATGATACAGGAATGTCCATTGAATTTAGAACTAAAACTCCATGAATTAGTAGACTTACCAAAGGCTAAGCTTGTTCTTGGAGAAGTTGTAACCTCCTATTCAGAAGACAAGTATATGTCGGATGGAAGACTCGATCCAAAGAAGATTGACCCCATTCTCTTAACTCAGCCTGACAATCACTACTGGTCTATTGGCGAAATCGTTGGGGATGCTTTTGCAATTGGTAGGAAGCTGGAGACTCGATAGTTTCAAGGTTTGGCTCACTCTATAAGAAATCTAACGCCCTAGTATCAGGAAAACGAATTGTTTTAGAGAAGAGAGACCACAGCTATCTAGTGCTCTGGATGAAAGATGTTTGTTTCTTCCTCTCTTGCTCCCATTTCTTTCTCTCAGAGCGTAACTGGAAGAGATCGACATCTTTGTAGATAATGCCTTCTTCTTTTGTGGGAATAGTCCTCTCTATGCGGTCTTTCTCTGGGGTGTATATTAGAGAGTCACCGAATTCCGCGACATTAGCAAAGAAGCAATATGCATAGATTGACCGTCTTGCGTCAAAATGTGCGGCTTTGAAATCAGCGGTCACAGGCGTAAATGCAGGATTTATGACAAGATCGACAGGAGGATCCGAGTTTTTCAGTTCCACTCGTAGGTCCATATCTAGAAAATCACGACAGATTGTTATGGCAATCCTTCCAAATTGTGTACCAGAGACAAATGTGCTTCTTGTCTTTTCTGTAGTTTCTATTTTTTCGATAAACCTCTTGTCCTCAATGTGAATAATAGCTGGAATGTGCTTATCTTGTTCCCAAAGCACACCTTCCGGTCCAAATATCCTACAGACATTTCGTTTGGTTTCTTGATCATGAAATGAACCCGGGATGATGTACAAATCATATTTCTTCGCAAGCCTCTGAACATCATCTACTAACTGCACATAATTCAGATCGATTGTCATCTCTGGAAAGATGAGGATGTTGACACCCTCAGAATGAGCCTTCTCTGTTAGGGTCTGTAGTTTTGTCCTGACTATTTCAAGAGAGGTTTCTCTAAGTCCAATTAGTCCGTCGCCTTTTACTTCGTAGAGTTCGTTCAGAATGTCTCCCTGTTGAGAAAGTCCCATCTGAACTATTCCCACCCTGAACTTACCCCTCTCGCTCTTGTCAGTACCACTGAGTAAGTCTTGATGGATTAGTCTGTATTTTGATTTTCTTGACTCAGTACTAGATTCCCTTCCGAGTGTTTCTACTGTTTTTTGAACCATCTTTTCCAGTAGGTCGTTCAGGTTAGTGAGTTCAACCATCTCTTGTTTTGCTTGATTTTTATTGATAATGGCTTCCCATTTCTGTCTTTGATATTTGAGGAGTTGAATTTCACCCTCTACAATCTTCGCCAATCTTAGTAAGCCTTTTTCTTCAGCAATCTGTTTAGCTTTTATCATCAACTCGTCAGCTTGACTGAATTCGAAAGCGACCATAGCTAGCTTGGACTGCAGAAGATATGTTTCTACAATTAATGGGTGCGAAGCCTGTTCCTCGGCTATTCTCCCTAGTCGATCGGTTAAGTCTTGAGCGCGTTGGAGGATGCTTTCCTCACCCGATGCCTTCAATTCCATAAGTAGTAGTTCACACAGATGAATCATGGCGGTCACGGTGAGGGTATGATCAGAGATTTCTTCTTCCACAAGTTCTTCTAGAATTTCTTCAGCTTTCACTCTGTCCCGTGTTCGTCCACTCCTTTTTAGAACAAGTGCTTTTGAAAGTCTGAATCGTTGGTCAGTAGCGATGTTGTCCGATTCTGTGTTCAAAGTTTCAAGCCTCGAAAGATACTCCTCTGCCAAACCTGAGTCCTTTCTATCTACTTCGAGCCCGACCAAATCGGAAAGGGCATTCGCCATCAACTTCAGACTTCCCATGTCTTCAGCAATCGCCAAGCTCCGCTGATAGTATTCAGATGCTATCTCTGATTCGCCTCTTCTATTATGACAATCCCCAATATTGGTCAAAGCTAGTGCAATTCCTTCTTTTACGCCCATAGCTTCGTAGATGAGAAGACTCCGTTGGTAGAACTCAAGTGCGAGAGTTATCTCTCCTTTTAGATTGTATATCTCTCCTAGATTGTGTAGTGCAAGTGCGAATTCTGGACCAATGTTCAGATCTTTCTGCTGTGCCAAACTCCTGTTATAGTACTCGACAGCCTTGTCCAAATCTCCTTTTAGTCTGTAGATTACACCGATGTTAATGAGTGACACCGCTACATCCTGCTTTGATGCTATTCGTTCTTTTATGGCAAGGCTCTGTTGGTGATACTCTAATGCTTGTTTTAGTTCACCTCGAGATGAACTAATGTTCGCTAGATTGTTGAGAACCCTTGATACTCCATTTTCATCTTTCAGTTCTTCATAGATCGCTAAACTCCTCTTGTAGTAATCTGTTGCCTTCTCAAGATCCCCCTTTGTCCAAAAGACTAATCCTAGATTGTTGAAAGCTACAGAAACTCCTTCCTTATCCTCAAGTGTTTCTCTGATTCTTAGACTTTCTTCATGGCATTCTCGTGCTTTTTCTAGATCCCCCTTATACCAGTAAATCACGCCTGCTTGTGATAGGAGATTTCCTTTTCTCTTTAGAAGGGTCTCCTTTTCATCTTCAAGCTTCTTAATCCCTTTTTCTGAGAATAATATTTCAGCTCTCTCTACTGTTTCTAATCCATCATCTAACTTTCCAGATCGCCAAGAAACCTCAGCTTTTAGTATCAAGGCATCTAAGACAATGAGTAAGTCATTATTATCATCGCTTATGAGTGGTTGAATAATCTCCAAGCATTTCTCATATTCTCCTGCTCTGAGCATTTCTTTTGCGCGAGAGATGTCTTCTCGAGCAGTATCTTTCACAATCAGTCTTCCTACTGGACGCTTTGATAACATGAGCATCAATTGTCTAAAAGCGTTTCCAGCAGTACAACTATACTTTAATGTCAATCTTTAAAACGGAATTTGTCAAACATTTGATTACAATGCGAGGAATAATGACAATCCAGTTTTGGTTCCACAATATTAGTGGAAACTAATGCTTTGTCCTTTTCCTCGTGATGTCTGCTTTTCTCTGTGGTCCTCTCGGGGGAGAGGACTAGGTTTGCGGACTGTAGCTATAAGCGAACAGCTGCCCTGGATGTCTTGCTCCTCATTGGAGGTAAAACAAGAATGTCAGGAAGTATCTCACGAAAACGGAAAACTGTAGCAATACGCCAACGTAGTAAGGACGAAGTCCGCTGGTATCTCAAGTACTTTGCAGATATGATTCAGGAACAGCATGAGAATAGAATGTTTCCGACGACTGAGTATACTACTCTGACATCGGAACAGATTCTCCGCATTATCGAGGGACCAAGTATACGCAGAAAGTAACACACCGAAGAAAGATCAGAGGGTCTCTCGAGACCCTCCACTTTTTAGGTTCATCTACGTTTCAGGAAGACAATTGTTAATACAATTACAGCTAGAGCAACACCGCCTCCAATGGCTATTGGCCCCCAAAGTGGGGGAGGAGGAGGTGGTGGTGATGTAGGGTCTATCACAGTGTAACTATCTATTTCAGAAACCCCCCAATTGCCCGCGTTGTCACTGGCATAAATCTGATAGTACACCTCTGTTCCATCAGGAAGTGCAGGAATCGTACCCTGATAAAGTGGTTCAGTCCCAGTCATCGTGATATTGAACAAGGTTGTACCATTGTAGTATGAGAGAATAACCGTATCAATGCCTGAAGGATCAGTTACACCTACCTCCACTACCACAGAATCCGTGGAGTTTGGTGCAGTGGGAGTCCGAATAGGATTAGCAATATCCGGAGGAATATCTTCAAGATAACTGACAACAATGTTGTCGATTGCATAACCAGCTTCAGCAGTGAATGTGAACAGGTTGCTTGTTGTGTGGTACGAATTCTTGGTTGTGATTCTCAAAGTGTCGTTAATGTACACATTAAAGTCGCCATTAGAATAATGGATAATATTGAAATGATACCATCCAGAAACCTCATCTACATCATAATATCCAAGTGAATAGCAAAACAGATCACTTGGGTATCTACAATACAGGACAAATGCACTACTATAATCCTGATACTGACCCACAACTGTAATGATACCATACTCGAATGGCAATGTACTAGGGTCCGGGGGATAAACTACGGGACTTCCTGATACAAAAGCAATATAGCAACGTCCATTTGGAGTGTCTACACAATAGACATCAAAAGCCCATGAGCCAAAAGCCACATCACTTGTCCGCCATGCTTCACTCCACTCTTCACCATCAGCCCGCATTGTGTTGTCTTCGGTTGTGAAATTCCCAGGGACTAACGTCCATGGAAAAGTAGACGTATTCAATCCCTGGACACTCCATCCACTTATGTTTCCATGATCAAAGTCATCTGACCATGCTACCTCCTGACTAATCACGAAATCGTCCTGATTGTCAAAGATATCTTTCATGGCTCTCGCGTAGTTTGTTTCAGGTGCCGGGAATATGGCTGGAAGCATTAAACACAGAATGATTGTTAGTGCGAGTACACTCACCTTCTTCTTTATCATAAACTCTCCTCCTTTTCATAGTAGGATTAAACTATAATTCTCAGTATCAGACTCCTCGAGTATATCATGTTCAGAGTTACACAAGCAGTTGTTGTCGCCCACAATGTTGTTTTCTGAAAAACAGAGGTAGATGCCGATCCTGTTGTAGTTGCAGATATCATTAATCACGGTGTTGTACACTGAAAATCGGAGCTTGAGACCAATGTCGTTACTGTTGCAGGTGTTGTCCTGTACGCCGCTGAAACTTGAGCTTTCGAGGAGGATACCATGCATTGCATTGCCGTTGCACGTGTTGTTAATTATGTGGTTGAAAGTTGATCCGCAGAGGTATATGCCATCACCCCTATTGCTGTTGCACATGTTGCTAATCACGGTGTTCGCTGCTGATCCATGGAGGTAGATGCCATTCCCGTTGTTATTGCAGATGTTATTTTCCACATTGCAGCCAAGCGATTCTTCGAGATAGATGCCAAATTTGGTGTTTTTGGAGCAGGTGTTGTTCTCCACGGTGTTGCAATTTGATTCATAGATGGCGATGCCATCATGGATGTTGTTGTTGCAGATGTTGTTCACAACGGTGTTGGAATCTGATTCATAGATGACGATGCCATGGCCATTGCTGTTACACGTGTTGTTGACTAGCTCACCGTTGATAACATTCTTCAGGTAGATTGCAGCTGCATCAATGCTGGAGTCGAGTCCACGAGTCCAATAGGCACCAGTGATATTGCAGTTGCTTATGGTGAAGCTGACTCTTGTATTACGGATGTTTATGCCATGGCCAACTACACCACCAAGATCAATTTCCAACCTATCAACTATGAATGGATTCTCATTAGTACCATTTCCAGACCATCCCTCTAGCAGAGCTGTGGTTCTAAAACTGGCATCGCCATCGATTGCTATGGCGTCATGTGGTGTGAGTGGTGGCGGTGGCAGTACTGGAATCGGAGGTAGCAATAGGTAATACATCAGACTAGTTGTCAAGATGAACGAAATACCTATGGCAATGAAGATCCTTCTAGATTTCAGATGCCAGTTCAAGTCCTTCTCGGAAAATTGAGGTATCTGACAGAATCTTGTCTGGATCTTCACATCTTGTCCCATTTGAGTCGTCTCCTGATGATGTTGAACATATACTGACTGAGATCTGTTGGAGGCGTATCCGGAGACGTAGGAATCTCCCACTCCTCCGCCAATGTATGGAGGGCTTCTGTACATTGGTCCTTTATGCCACAAGAACCACAGTCCCCTATGTGTTCATACCAGTTTAGCACACCGATTTTTGGAGAATAGGTGATGTATGTCTTGGAACTATTTGCATGACAGTAGCCCTCCGCAATGCCATATCGAGCACTCATTCGTTTTATCTTCACTCTGTCAACAGATGCAGCATGTTCAATGAGTTTCTTGATTCGGTCCTCTGCTTTCTTCTGCTCTATACTCACATAAGGCCTTGACATTCTCAGATCCTTGGCTATATCTGACGGTCGGTTGTTCTGTCGTCTCCTAAGCCAGATGAGGTTCTGCTGCTTGGTTGGGTACCTCAGAGTGCGAAACATTCTTTTTCATCTGCCAGTTAAACAGTTTTGTTTAACTTAGTTAAAAGAATTTATTTAATTACTTTGTAATAAATCATTTGGTTTTTATTATATTTGTGCAAAAGCTCCGTTTCTGCAATACCAGTCTCCGAAAAAAAGATCAGAGGGTCTCTCGAGACCCTCCACTTTTTAGGTTCATTTTCGTCTAAGGAAAACGACCACCAAAGCAATGACAGCTAAAGCAATAACAACGACCAGGAGAATTACCGGTCCATCAATATTGGGATTTCCAATTCCTATGTCATCTCTGACAACGAGGTTGTCGATTGCAGCACCAGAACCACTACTAGAGTAAAACTGGAGATATGTAGAACTTGTGACATCATTGTTGGTAAAGTTAGCTGGTGGCACAGCCAGAGTTGGTAAAACTCCATCGAAATAGACTTCGAAGTAACCTCCACTTGTCCTGGTTACATCAATGTGGTGCCATCCTTCTAGTGGATCCAGATAGATGTTTGTGAAGATTTCCCAATAAGCTCCTACCCACTCCCAAACGACAAACTCCATGTTCCAATATCCAACAGCTACAAGACTGTTGTTTGTAGCTCCCATCCACTCGTAGGTTCCGTTGGACATAAACTCGACATAGATAGCTGCATAATTATCGTCAGGAACATACATATCGAAACTCCA
>JBHLRT010000052.1:0-8180 GCA_048882305.1 Candidatus Thorarchaeota archaeon | reverse complement strand
AGTCTTAGAGTTGATAATCTCAATGATGCTGGATATTCCACTCATGAAATCATGCCTCCCCCAGTAGGATTTTCACCACTGCCTTATACGCATCCTCTCTCCTTTTTTGGGCTGAGGCTTGTATATTCTTGATTGTCTTATCTGTTTCTTTGAGAACTGATGATTCAATCTCGTCTTTTCTACTTTCGATTCCGCTAAGCATTTTTGCAGCAGAGTCTTTTGCATCTTTCTCAGCCACTTCGACAATCGTCTTCGCTTCTTCATCAGCATCATCCCGAATCTTTCGTGCTTTCTTATGAGCGTCTTCGATTCTCTTTTGGGCTGCCATCTCAGTTTCATGAATCTGGTCAATTTCATCGTGTGCTGCACACATTACTATACCTCTAAGTACACGATAATAATTCATCACGAATAGTACCCCCCTTTAAAGATTGACCTCCGTCGTAAAGGTTATTTGGAGCATGGGAAGAATCTCGTACTTACATATTCGGAATATTGCCCCCATCTGGTGCCCATTTCTGAGTGTGTCGAACCGGTGATGACAACATGATTAGTATGAGCCCTCGGAAAATGATTGTTGCCAAAGTAGTCTCTCACAAAGATTTTGAGCGACAAGTCTTGCTTTCACTTGAAGAGTTTTCACTGTTTGAGTTTATTGATGTCCGACGTCAGGCTGGAATTGTTGATGTAAAGAGGACTCGTCAAGAAGAAACTGCACTGGCGGCACTTGAACGGCTGGCAAAAATTCTAGAATCCTTAGAGGTTGATTACACAAGGCGTACTGGCGTTTACACAGATGTTGATGATAGGACACTAGAGAATTCCCTCAATTTTGCATCAGAGGTCATCTCTGCGGTAGAGAGTGAGGTTCTTGATATCGATTCAAAATTGACTATTGCTCGTCTTGAGATAGAACGTCAGCGAGGTATAGCAGATGTTGCTATATCCCTAAAGCCACTTGGTATAGACCCTAGTCTGATTGGATCCACTGAATTCACATTCACGACTGCAGGTATTGTGCCCTCTGGTAGGGAGTCTGAATTGGAGTGGAGTATCAATGAGGTCACCGAAGGCGCCTTCACTATGGGTAGGCTTCCGCTGGATCGAGGTGGGTCTACTTGTGTCATTACAGTTCCTATTGAGCTGAAAGATGCGGTTGAGCGAATTCTCTCAGCGATGCAGTTCGAAGCTTTCTCCATACCTGAGGGTTCATCTGGACAACCTGAACAGATTGTTGATGATGCTACAAAGCGGACTGCTGAACTCGAGGAGGAAATTGAGCATCTTGACAAGAGGAAAGAACACATCATTAGGGAGTGGGGACAACGAATCCTAGCAGCTTGGGAAACCCTTGATATAGAACGCAAGAGAATCGATGTCAAGAGCTATATCGTCTATACTGAGCAATCAATCAAGATGTGGGGTTGGATTCCCAAGGGTAAGGAAGAAGAACTTGAAACACTCCTCAGAAATAATGTAGGCCCTGCTCTTGAGGTTTCGTTCGACGAACCAGATTTCGCAGAGGTGGAAGCACCAACCTATATATCGAATCCAGGTTACATGAAACCAACTGAGGATGTTGTCAAAGCATTTGGAATTCCCTCATTACACGATCTCGATCCTACTAAGCTGATGGCTTGGTCCTTTCCATTAATCTTTGGTCTTGTCTTTGCGGACGTCGGTCAGGGCTTTCTGATACTTCTCATCGGTTATGCTGCATTACGTGCAAACAAGAAGGGTCAAGACTGGGGTGCGATTTTAGGATATGTTCAGAATGGTGCCCAAGGTCTTATGATGATGGGAATCTTCGCGATGCTGGGAGGATTTCTGTTTGGAAGCTTCTTTGGTGCAGAAACTGTCATAGAACCATTATGGCCAATTTTCTCACATTCAGACCCCAGTCGATCAACGCACATGTTGAAACTATCTATAGAGGTTGGCGTTATCCACATCTCGTTGGGAATATTACTTGCACTCTATAATGAATTGAAGCACAAACATATGCGCAAAGCTCTGATCAATCTCTCCTATTTCATCATGTATTTTGGCTTCATCATTTTGATCTTCGGAGTGAGCTACAACAGTGTTGGTAACTGGTTCCTCACAACAGGAACTGTTTCATTGTGGCTACCAATAATTGGTATTGGATACGGGACTGGAGCACATAATCCGTTCTATCCTGTTCTTCCAATTGCTCCAATGTATTTCACACTGATTATGTTCATTACACCACTCGTCATCATGCTTCTCGCATCATTCAAAGGTGGAATGGATGGTGTAGTTCACTTGTTGGAAAGTGTCATTGGTATGATTAGTCACACAGTGAGCTACGCACGTATTTTTGCGCTCAATACTGTTCACATCATTCTAAGCAGTGTCTTCATTACAATGTTGCCAGCAATAATCTACATTCCGTTCCCGCATTTCTCATTATTTGGACTTGAGATTATTCCACACTATGTCCATACCACTGATGTACTAGCACCCGGTTACAATGAGCTAACTCATGAAGCAGTTGCATATCTCCCATTACTAGGAGGTATCATTGGTACTCTCATAGTTGGGATCCTTGAAGGACTGCTTGGATTCATGCATACACTCAGGCTACACTTCGTGGAATGGTTCAGCAAGTTCTATCACGCTGGTGGAGTTGAGTTCAAGCCCTTCAGAGCAAATCGTCTCCATACCACGAAAGTTACTGCTGATGCTATCGCAGCCAATATCCCCGCTTCGTAGCGATTTATCCAGTACCAAGATAGAGGGCGATAAGCTCCGCCTCTCCCTTCTCAGATGGACTCTGGTCTCTCTCAAGGCGCTGCCTATTGTCCCAAACACTTCTTGCTAACAGGTCAGTGGTCTTTGCACGACCATCCACATTCTGCGCAGCTTGTGCATCTCCTACTTGTTGAAAGACTTGTGCAGCAACAGTATAGTTGCCCACAGCTTCTCGGAGCTGGTCATTCGCTTCTGAGTAGTACATTTTAGCTTTTGATTTCTCACCAGTCCGGAACAAATATTCTGCCAAGAAATCGTTCTTTGCACCAAGAATCCGTGATAGGTCACCCTTGAACTTCAATACAACGCCCTGTAGCTGCTTAACCTGTGATTCAACATTATTCTTAGCACGAATTTCTGTCCCTTTTACACTATCAAGTTCGTTAGCCGCGGATTCAAACGATGCTACAGTTTGCTTGATTCTTGCTATTGCACCATCATGGATTGCTAGTGCATCTTCAATGGGGTCCTCATCATCCAACTGAGCAAGTTCGTCTTCCATCTTCGCCATTGCATTTATTCTCTCTACCTGAGCTCTGAATGACCACTGTTCCGATTGACGAGAGTATACCTGAGCTTCTGACGCGAATGCTGTTGCAAGAGCAAGTTTCCCAAGATCTGTTAACTCATTCGCAGGGCCTTTCTCACCAATTACCTTGTAGTAGGAGGCTGCTTCAGCTGCATGAAGATTCTCAAGAATTCTAGACATGATGAATTGCACACCATGGTCCAGATTCGAGCTCAACTGGAACTGAATCATATACTTGACATTATTGAGGAGTGCTAGAGTTCGATTTCGTAAGTCGCCAACCTCTTGATCTTCAGCCTCAAGGCTCAATAGAATTCCAAGACTGTTGAGGCCCTCGCGTATAGAATCTAGGGCTTCTGCTGGGTTGCTGGTCATAAGTTCTGATGCTTCATCAAGCTGTTTGCTTACATCTTGAATAAGACCCGTTTTTCTGAGGTCCTTAGCGAATTCTATTTGGTCAATGACATTACTGATATCATCAGTTTTCTTAGTCTTCTTCTTGAGCAACTCTTTCACAAAGGTGTATGTCTTTAGATCCTCCTTGATTGCACCTGTCAATTCACGTGTCTTAGCTAATTTCTCTGCTTTTTGCAAATTCTTGAAGATGTCTTTCAGTACAAGATTTGCTTCAGCTTTGTTATTGACCTTGATCAATTGAGAAAGCGTTCGTACACTTGACTCAACACTGCAATAGAGCGACTGTGCTTTCTTTTGCTCTTTGTCTAATCTTGATTGCTCAGCATTAGTCTGTAGTGCTATAACCTCCCTGAAGCACTTTTCTGCACGACCAAAAGCATCAGAAGCCACACTATATAGTTTGGATGCATCCTCAAGATTTCCTGCTCGCATTTGCGCATCCGCAATGTCGGTGTATGTCATAGCAAGGTAAACCTCACTGAGACCTGCAGTATTCTGTTTCCACGATTTCATCATGGTAACTTGATCTTTGTACTCTCGATTCTTTCCAAAATGCGGGATGGCTTCATTGTAGAGGTCTGTTGCTTGCTCAAAGATGAATGAACTAACGATGTCTCTCCATAGCAGTTCGTCAAAGGGATTGAATGCTTGTCTGAATGTACTCTCCTGTCCGATGAGCTCATTTAGAAATTCATCATAGAATTCTGCTTCTGCACTCTTGTTCTTGCCAAGCATTACTGTGAGTTCTTCATCGTCTGCTTCAAGGCTCTCCTTAAGGAGCGTATATGCCTGCATACCAAGTGCTACTCGTCGTAATTTTTGTGTTCCATCCACCTTCGTAGGAATTGCTGAGAAAGGTTTCTCAAGCATGGTGTAGACAGCAGCAAGAAGTTTGGACGCGTTTTTCTCTATCTCTTCATGTTCTTCTTCAACAAACGGACCACTGGCAGCTGTAGCTTGATGAAGCCATGCCAACACTCTTGCCATCCATTCATCTGCAAGGCTTTTCTGCATCTGGGCAATCAATTGCTCCAACGCGCTTTCGAGTTGCTCCTTTGTTTCACCCTCACTTTGCGCAATTCTGTTTCTGAGATATGCGATATCAAAGTCCTCTATCATAATCTGTTCATTGAACTCAGCGATTGTATTGTAAAGCTCTGTAAACGCATCATGCATTATGATTCTCTTCTTCTCCAGACCTTCACGATCATCTATATCATGAAGTGAAAATTCCCTGACTGCATCTTGGGCTTTGATGTTGAGTTCAAAAAGAAGGCTCGTGTAGATTTGAGTGTCATCTGTTTCTGCTTCTGTGTCACTCTTACTGTCTTTTTTCTTTGAGCCAGGTAGAACGTTACTCAACAGAGTATCCTCCTCTTAAGTCGCGCCCTGTGCAGAAACAGCTAACTCTTACTTAAGAGTACTTACGCTGAGTTTATTGGCATATGGCGGCTCGACTGTGCCATGAAAGCAATACTTAGTTATGAACCAACCTATTTGGTATTATTCGTCGGCAGTCCTAAATCTAATCTGGCGCCCATCTCGGAATTTGACGAGATGGCCTTCATCCACAAGCTTGTTTAGAACTTCACTTGTTCTAGATCGTGACCGTCCCCACTTTTCAGCAAGTTCAGTGGCTGTAAGTCCCAAGTCTTCCTCATTCAGTAGGTTAACAAGTCGATTCCAGCTTACGTCTCCCTCTAGGACGTTGCTCTGCCCACTGAAAACATTGTATTGTCCTGAATCATAAGGTGAACCTGCTTCAGCTGAGTGTTTTAGTCTACTCGTGAGTTCCACTATTGTGTCCTTCAGGGTGTAAACTGTTTTTTTCAACTCGTGAACTTCTTTTCTGAGTTCCTTGAGTTCTTTATCTTCAGCCAAGGTCAGTCCTCCTAATCTTTTTCGTAGTCGGGTCGGAATTCCAAGTAGTTTCTTCTCTTCTTTTTCTTCTCTAAGCAATCCTTTACTTCATCTACCTTGAAATCCATCCTTTGTGTTGGTTCGTATGACTCCATGTCTTCTCCGGAACTTTCAATTATTTCAGTTTCTTCTTCATCTTGAGTTATGACATTAGTTCCTGATCCCTTCTGTTCAGATAATTTCATATCGGAAACTGGTGTTTCAAGCAATTCATACTCGGATTTTTTCATTTGAAGGATGGTATTGAGAATCTCCTTTGTTTCCTTCGCGCAAGGGTCTCGTTTATGATGGTACGTCACAATGTCCGACAACCGTCGACAATAATCAACACTTACTAGTATTATCAGGATATAAGCCTTTGGCAATGAGTTTGAAGTATAGTCTACTCCTCAAACATTGTTCTAGCAAAGGTGATGTACCCTGTGTGCGCAACCATCCAAGTTGTGGGTCTAGTCTTATTCTCACGTACCATGATTTCACGTTGTAGGACCTCTAGTGTCTTTATCATGCCCCACTTACCTCCATCACCAAGAGCTTTGCATGTCTTCATGGTCTGTTCAATAGTTGGGCTATAGCTAGCAATGTATCGACTTGGTTTTAACACTCGGTGAGCTTCATCAGTGAGTTCCCATGGTGTGGCTAAATCGAGAACAACTGCATCGAGATCTTCCTCTTTGATACCTTCAAGGATGTCCTGATGATGCATCGTGATGTTTTCTGTGAGACCATACTTCTCCAGATTCTTCTTAGCTCCATTGAACATGTCTTCTCTAACTTCATAGGTGTAGACCTGTCCGGTCGGACCCACTGCTCTAGAGAGAATGCTTGTCAGTGCACCTGATCCTGTACCAGACTCAGCGACTCTCATTCCTGAGCTGATTCCTGCTTCAATCAGGATTGTACCAGCATCTTTTGGATAGACAATCTGCGTGTTTCTCCCCATTGCTATCTGGATGTCAGTTGGACTTGGTTTATGTATTTGAAAGACTATTCCTGAATGACTTTCGACTCTGATTCCGAATGGCTTTCCGATGAGGTCATCGTATCTGATGATGCCTTTGTTGGAATGAAATTCCTCACCTGCGGTCACTTTCCGAATCCAGTTACGTTTTGCATCTAAAAATATGAATACGTGACTGCCATCCTGAATCTGATTTGACATAGAGTGTGACTCAATGCTTCTCGTTTTGAGTCTTGCTGACCCTCAATTCTTACGATAAATGGAAACGCGCGACGCTACAAAGCTTTATCCGATGTCAAAAAGGAGTCGTCCGGAGGTTGCCCATTTGAGAAAACCATCCACGCCAGATGAAGATGAGATTGAAGATGCCTATTTGGACAAACCTGTGGAACTCCTGCCCAAGTCCGCGCTTCCATATCACCCACTCGTAGGAGATCCTCTTGATTTGTTGGTTGACCTAAGTGTAGGTGTTGTACTAGGACGTTCAGAGTCTTTTCACCGCAAGTATTACACTGGTGGTCTTGGATCAATTGGAGGAGTAGCAGAAACCTCCGATGATATCTTGACTACACTAATGGGAATGCCTGTTAACATGGACTTCATGAGTCCACATGTTATGTTCGTTGCTGGAAAGAGAGGGTCCGGGAAGAGCTACACACTTGGAATCATTGCCGAGGAGCTAGCCCTTGCTATGGAGCGAAGAGAGATTGAGGTTGCTGCGGTTGTAGTGGACACAGTTGATGTGTTCAGACAGATGGTAGAACCAAATGATGAACAATCTGATCTTTTGAAGAAATGGAGTCTGGAGTCAAAAGGATTCCCAGTATCTGTCTATATCCCTAGACGAACTTATGTTGGACTCCCGGATGAAGTCAAAAAGAAGGCTCGGCTATTTCCGCTTTCCATTGGTCCAAAAGAATTGACTGTTTCGGACTGGGGTTATGTTCTTGAGAAAGGTGGGTCACTCAGCACGACTATGGAGAATCTCATCGGAGAGATTCTAGATAGTATTCGAAAGGGCTACACACTTGCTTCTGGAGAAAAAATCACCCTCAAACGTGATTTTAGTATCAAGGATATGATACAATGCATCGAGATCAATCCGCAAATCGAAGAGCTATACAAACCTTCTACCAGAACAGCTCTTATTCAAAGACTAAAACGTGCAGACAGGTTGGGTGTATTTCATCCCGGAGGAACGAGTGCCCAGGATCTAGCAATCGCTGGACAAATCACTGTGATTGACGTAGCACCTCTTGGTTCAGACGCTGAAGCAGTTCTGGCTATCCTCACGAATATGTTGTGTCGCCAAGTTCTCACTTACAGAATGGCTTGGACGGATGAAGGTGCCAGTGCCAGAGAGGAATTGCCTCCAACATGGTTGATTATCGATGAAGCTCACACGCTTGTTCCAAGGTCGGGTCATACACCAGCTAAGGATGCAATCATCGGATATGCAAAATTGGGACGTCGGTTCGGGTGCAGTTTAGTTCTCTGTACCCAACAACCATCTGCTGTATCAGATGATGCAATATCTCAAGCTGACATCATTCTCTCACACTCACTCTCGCACGACAA
>JBHLRT010000051.1:0-8224 GCA_048882305.1 Candidatus Thorarchaeota archaeon | reverse complement strand
CCCGTCGAAACATTTGCATACTATATTGGTGCGAACTCATTCACTGAGCGTTTTGTACCTGGTACCCTCACCAATCCTAACATTGCAGGTCCTAGAACCTACATTGAACCAGATGTGGTAATTCTCACTGATCCAAGGACTGACCAGCAAGCACTCTCTGAAGCCGCTAAGATCGGTATTCCAGTGATTGCGCTCTGTGATACTGATAATGTGACCACAAATGTTGATCTAGTAATTCCTACTAACAATCGAGGTCGCAAATCTTTAGCACTAGTATATTACCTTCTAACGGCCCAAACTCTTCGTGAGAGAGGCGACGTCCCTGAAGAAGGTGAAACTGCATTCACTCCTGAGGACTTTGAGCCTCAGGTTCAGAGGTTCTAAGTTTTATTCAATTATGGAAACGACGCCGTTATCGGCGTCCACTTCCAATTTCTGTCCAGTCTTGATTTTTTCAATCTCAATCTGATCAACAGCAGGAATTTCAGAAATGATACAACCTACAGCCACAACTGGATCTGTTGTTTTGTTGATTATTGCTAATGGAGCTTTCTCAGCCTTCTTGAGGGCATAAAGGACATAGGAACCCACAGTTGATCCTTTCCCTGTGGGAAAGACAAGTATCTTTCCAGAAATGGATTTTCCCTCAAGATGATGTCCCTTCTCGACTATCTCTCCGGTTTCAGGGTCACACCCTCCATAGAATGAGATATCTTCCCCTGTGACTAAAGCTTCCCCAGTTATTTTTCCCTTGAAGATTTTCCTGCCTTGCATTAAGATATTGCCTCCTTGATACATTCCTCGACAGTTCGTATTTCAGTCTTGAAATTATTCTTACCTCTGGCATAGTAACAGGCCTTTGCTGAATCGGTCATAAGTCCGGTGAACCTCCCTTTCAAAGGAGCCACTGCGCAGCACGCGTCAGCCACAAGAAATGCACCAGCTTTCTCAATTTTATCATAGAACCCCATCTTCATAGCAAGGTCCTTGGTTGGTTTTGCAGTTGTAATCCACACTGTTTTGCCATCGGTTACCTGTTTGCCATCAAGCATATCTGCTATGGTAGCAATCTCTTGGATACTGGCATGCGGACAACCGACACTGATAAAGTCGATATCAGCATCTATGTCATCAAGAATCGTACGTGCTCCATTCAAATCTTCTCTGGTGACTATCTCTGTCTTCTCTGGAATTGTCGTCCTGTTTGGAGTGATTCCCTCCATGTGGAAAATTGCTACTCCTCCATATGTAGCTACAGAAGCACTGAATGACTTTAGCTGTTCTGTTTTCGCATGAGATATTCCGGTGATGTATGGTATCGCCTTTCCAGTTCGCTCTCCAATAACATGACCCAGTAATCCAAAGTCATCAGTCTGATCTAACTCTGTTTGAACTTCATATTTCACCTGTGCTACTCTATTTTCCTGAAGATGCAAACCATATTCTGCAGTTCTTCCAGTCAAAGCTGAAGCAAGTGCGCTTGGTCCTCCTTCTCTGTTTGTCAGAGCACCAATCACAGAGTTCGAGAAGCATACGGCGGAAGACTCAGCCCAAGCAATATGCTCACCAAAATGTGGTAAATTACCAATGAGGTAGGGTGTACAAGTACAAGTTGTGATTACACCCATTTTTTCGAAAGCATCAACAACTCTTTGCTGATTCACCGCGAAATCTTCACTAATTCCATGCTTTTTCCACTCTTCCATATCCATTCCTGCAGGATTCAGAGTAGTCAAAACACGAGTACGACCATCCTCTGCCATCTCGGACAAATATTCTAGCCCCGCTTCCCCCAGATTATGATATGATACACCTGCAATCTGTACACTTGAAACAGGAATCAATCTTTTAGCATCATAAATCTCACCAAGAGTAGTGATTATTTCCATAGCTTTCCTTGTGGCTTTCCCTTGCTTGCCTTCAAGCATATCCTTCTCTACTTTTGTCAGTCCGAGTCCCATTTCACTCACCCAGATACTTCTTTACATCAATCTCTGGAAACTTTGCTTTTTCAAAGCTCTTTCCCTTGGAATCAAGGACTTTCGTACAATCAAACCCGCATTTGGTAGTTAACTTAGTACCTGGCTCAGCACTGGGATCAAGAGAGCTTCCAGGTTCAGGATCTTTGATAAGCAGGTCCACATCCGCTTGGAATCTGGTGGCCATTGCCCATTCACGTTCCTCATCTGAGTAGATATCTATGTCTTCGTCATAGACCCAGATGTGTTTTGCACTTTTATGTCCCGCAAAAGCAGCTTCCAAAGCTTGGATTCCATCGTCCTCATTCTTTTTCTTTATTTTTACAGCGACATGCAACCAACTAGCCCCACCCGGTGTAATGTAGACATCCAAGACATTGATTCCTCGTTCCTTAATCTTCTTGAACACGGTTGGTTCTCGGGGCATTCCCATCAGTATTTTATGCTCTGAACGACCGGGTAGCAATCCTTGCCAAATAGCAGTCTTTCTGTGAGTTATTTTTCTGACCTCAAATATTGGTTCTTGTCTCACTACATCAACAGTTTCAGTCAGGTCTATGAAGGGACCTTCATCATGTTTCTCTTCAAGAAATACTCTCCCCTCCAAAATGAATTCACAGTCTGCTGGAATCACAAGATCTACAGTTTTCGCTTTGGTAACTCTGATAGGACTTAGTGCATTAGCAATCTCCAGCTCATCTACGCCAGTTTCGACGGAAGTAGCAGCAGCAATAAGAACCTCTGGTGTATTACCAATGCAGAAGGCCACATCCACTTCGCCATTTCTTTGTAAGAACTTGTGGAAATCTCTTCCACTGACTACTCTTGCAACCATTCTATCTTTTCCGATTTGCATTGCTCTGTGAAAATCAAGATTCTGACCATATTCTGGATCTACTGACACTACAACTCCAGAGGAGATGTATGGTCCACCGTCAATCTCGTTATGAAATAGTATAGGTAGCATGTCAAGATCTACATTTTCCTCAACAACTTCTTGACATGATGCATTATCGATTTGCTCAGGCTTACTACGGTTCTCAATTGCCTTTGTAAGAGTTGGGATTATCTCTTCAGTTGTTATTCCAAAGTAGTCTGCGACCTGCATTTTGTTACAGAATAGATTCCCTGCTACTCTGAACTGGCTCTCCTTTACATTTTCAAATAATACTGGCTCTGGTTCAAGGGTTTTCAAAACTCCCGCAATCTCAAGATTTTTCGATACACTTTTACTAATAGTAGTGATTTTTCCCTTCTGTTGTAACTTCTTGATGTATTCTTCAAGTATCATGAAATCACCTCAAAGCCCAAATGTTGTAATCCACACTCCAGCAGCTCCGCCTTTCTTTAATGCATCCGCAATCTTATTCGTTGCAGATTCATCAGGGGAAAGTGCAATCATGTTTCCGCCTCTACCTGTCCCAGTCATTTTAGCTCCAATAGCCCCATTATCACGAGCAATTGCAACAAGACTGTCAAGTTCTTTACAAGAAACAGTCAATTCTTGCAACAGACCATGGTTCTGGTTCATTAGATCGCCAACTTTGTTAAAATCTAGATCAATCAGAGCCTCTCTGGCATCATTAACAAGTTGAACATATTGTTCTGATACAGAATCAAACCAATCTGGGTTTGTTTCCTTCTTTTTCGCCACATCACCGACGACAACCTTTGTGCTAGCGGTTAATCCTGTTGACGCGATGACTAGGTTCGCTGGTTTTCCGAGCTTTAGCTTTTCAAACTTGGGGGGACCGCCACTCAAATCTCGCACATACCAGATGAGACCACCATATGTTGAGGCTGTGTTGTCAATCCCCGATGGAGTCCCATGATATCCCATCTCACCAACGTACGCGGTCTCGTTTATCTGCTCATTATTCAAGCCAAGCGAATATTCTTCATTCAAGGCTCTTGCAATGGCAACACAACTTGCCGCACTTGCTCCAATACCTGAAGCACAGACCAAATTTCCTCCCAAGTCAATCTGAAACCCAGTCTTTGTGACATCGATATTGAGATGTTCTAGCATATTGTTGATTGAAACCTTCTGCTCTTCGTACTTTTTCTCTTTGTACCCCGGCATAGCTGGTCGATCATCAACAAGTGTCCATCCAAACGAACGTTTACGCGTAATCACAGCTTCGGTTTCCGAAGAGATTCCTGCAGCAAGGGCTGGAAGCCCATAGACAACAAAGTGTTCTCCAAAAAGAATCGTCTTGCCTTTTCCTGAACCTGACGACATTCTATCTCACTCACATTAGCAGTTCAAAGCCGGCGTATATTATCGGTGCTTTTGAACTCTTCCTTCGACATTGTTATAATCAGAGGTTTGTGCAATACAGACAAGATGGATTGTGGAGATGTCTATGAAGATACTTGATTTGTTCTGTGGCGCTGGAGGTTTTTCCTTAGGATTCAAGCCATACATCGATGACACACATCTCGCTATAGACATCAATCAATCTGCACTGGAAACCTACAAGCTCAACTTTCCAGAATCTACTATCTGGGAAACAGATATCCATAGCCTTCACTCCACACAAATCGATGATGCTCTGAATGGACCTCCTGATGTCATTATAGCATCGCCACCTTGTGAAGAGTTCAGCAAGGCTAATCCTGATAGCAACAGACCTGCGGCTGAGAGAATCTACGGCGAAGGAAGTGCAAAGCTACTACTCGATGCAATCAGAATCATTGGCGACCTTTCACCACAAGTGTTCATAATTGAGAATGTGGCCGCACTGCTGAAATCAGGTGGAACTGAAATAATCCAGAAAGAGCTCGAGCGTGTTGGGATTGACGATGTGTATATCAATAAGATTAGAGCAAATCAACATGGAAATCCCTCCAAACGACTTCGCGTATTCATTAGTAACATCATGATACGACTACCAAAATCTCGAGCTCCTACGGTTATGGAAACTATTGGTGATCTCCCTAACCTCGGTTTGAATCAAATCTTCAATCCAGCCATAGAAGTACCAAACCATATTGAATATCCTCTCTCTGAAGAGAAGCAGAAAGCTGTATCTAAAACACGCTGGGGTCAGGGTGTCAGACATTTTCGTGTTTCGAAGACTAGGAATTTGCCGAACTGGGTCCGTCTATATCCTGATCAAGTTGCAACATCGATAAATGGTCTCTCTCGATATATTCATCCCTTTGAGAACCGACTCTTGACTGTGAGAGAACACGCTCGACTGATGAGCTATCCTGACTCCTTTGTCTTCACTGGTTTTTCTGACAGCCAATACAATCAAGTGGGTGAAAGTGTCCCCCCAATAGTGTCTGGACTAATAGCACAGGAGGTTTGTGCCAACATTGTCTGACCCTCTCAAGAACGTCTACGTAATCTTACATAATGTGCATTCGTCATCAAAAACCGTTGAAACTGCCCAAGTTGTATACGGACTTGGTTTTTCTAACTTCGTAGTTTCTAAGGCTGAGGGTTCCGCAGCACAGGCTGGAGTACCTGATGCAAACCGTTTGGCAATGAGAATGAAACGGAACTTCATGGTTCTTCCAGACCTCAAGGATGTTTTGGAAGTCCTAAATGTTGAGAATCCACTACTCATAACATCTCCAGTGCTGACAAAAGAACGTCTGGATTTTGATAATCTTGTTAAACAGGTAGAATCCGGCGAACGGATTGCAATCGCGCTCTCTGGTAGTAATAGCTCTTTCTCGAGGAAAGAGATGGACATTGGTGTGTGTCGCAGTCTAGAAGCCCAAGTTGATATTGGCCCCGCTGGCACTGCTGCAATTATTCTTCATGCAATATCAAAGAAGTAGAAATGGTGGGCCGGACGAGATTCGAACTCGCGATCCCTTGGATCCGAACCAAGAATCATACCAAGCTAGACCACCGACCCATGAGTTCGAATCAGTCCCCGGTTAGATTGGATTTAATCATTTCGTTGAATTTTTCTCTTAGCCATTCTACTGAGCCAAGAAAGATACCATCTGCACTGAACACCTCAGAGTTCGAGAGACCAGCGCAATGGTTGTCAAAGAATGGACCTTGGAACTCGGATTTTGGATAGTTGATTGAAATCCCTGAGAGGAGTTCGTTGAAGCTTGGAAGAGTAATCAGGACTGCATCTGATTCACCAGGCACTTCAAGAATTTCCATCGCACGTCTGGCACAGTTCTTGTCAAGTACTGATTTTACAACAACAGGTACAGTTCCTGCATATCGTCGTCTTGAGCCACGACCTATCTCAGGAACCGATGCATCTCTGAATCTGCGAATTGTCGGATGGTTGTGACCTATGACAATTAATTTTGTGTCTAGAATCTCTGGATTTGGCCATGAATGACCATGTAGAAGACCAATCTGTTCACTTTTTGGACCAATCAGGTGTCCTCTTACACTGGTAACAGTAACATTACGAGGAAGTAAAGCCTGCAAATCTCCATCATGATTTCCAGGAATTATTGTCACATCCAAGTGATTAGTCAATGCTTCGACGAATTCAGGGATAATTTCCCAATTATAGTATCTATCCGTAAGGATAGTGTGCTTGACATCTCCAATGATGAATAGCTGCGATATTTTATGTTTCTTCACTAAATTCTCGATTCTCTGTAAAATTGATGGGTGCTGCGGAGGAAACTGCACGCCTCGACTCTCAGCCAATTCCTCTTCGTAACCAAGATGAAGGTCTGATATGAGAAGGACTGACTCATTATCTAGTATAATGATCATACCTCTATCATCAAATATCGTTTCCATCGCAAGTATTTCATCTAATATACAACATTTTAACCTCGTTATACAAGAAAACTGAGTGAGTATAATGTCCCTTCCACTATCTGAGGTGAAAAGACTCTCAAAAGAAAACCTTACACAAGATGACATTGAGTATTTCAAAGAGAAGTACGGAAAGAAGTTTGTAAGAGCACTAAGAACTGTGGAAGAAGGAAAAATTGTCAAGTTCAAATTCAATCCAAGTGGATCCGTGACTTGGATAGCAAAAGGTCGCCGCCGCCAATATCTTCTCATTCCTGAACTTTACTGCACATGTAGAAGTTTCTACCAAGAGGTCGTTATCGCACGAGAAACAAGTATGTGCTATCATCTATTAGCACAAAGAATCGCTGAGATTCGTGACGAATTTAATACTCAAGAGTCCACCGATAGAGAAAGAAGAAAGCTGTATGTTGAGTGGCGTAGGACTGATTGATTGTTATCGTATATGAGGATAACTTTAAAACACGGCCTAAGGTCAAGCACGCTGACTGAGCCAAAAGGTCGGAATGTCAAAATGAGTCTGCTCAGGAATGTCCCTAGAGTACTTGCAATAGCAATTACTGTAATGATTCTCTTCTCTAGTCTACAGACTGGTGTTAGAGCACAGACTGATCTGAATCCCATTGTAATACTCTATGATGCAAGCCACGACCCACAGCATGATGTGACTGATGAAGAAAGTGGTCTGAAACTAATGATTGACATGGTCAATGCATCAACAAGATACATTGTAAGAATCAATACTCATGAGCTGACAGACTCAATCCTCAATGATGTTGATGTTTTGATTATCTCGACTCCGGATGATGATTCGCCCTATTCGAACGCCGAAGCAGCCAGTATTTCAGAAATGCTTGTGAATGGGAGCTCTCTGTTTCTCTTAGGTGATCCTACAATTGACCAGAGTACAGGATACTGGGCTGATGGACCAATGCAGGATATGGGTGAGAATATAGTACTCAATGATCTTCTTGATGCCATCAATGTGACCGGTGTTCGGTTCAGCATAAATGAAACAGAATCTGGTGCTTTCTATGCTGATACCATGTTTGACTATGACCACCCAGTGTTCAACGCATCCTATCCATATATGATTAAACTCGACACATCAACATGGGAGTCAAACCATCCAATCTTCAGGAACATTAACGAGCTCTTTACCATGACCTCCACTTTAAAGCCCGTCGAACTAGTGAGTGGAATAGCTTCAGGATATGAAACTACCTTCTCTCAGTACAGAGCTGGACCCAATTCTTGGGCAAATTACTCCTATCCAAACATAACGCTCTCAGATTTCGAAGAACATCCTCAATCCTATTCTGCCATAAATGGTACATTTCCATCATGGATGTCAGCATTTGAATACAACACGAGTAGGATTGTCATAATGGGCTCTACACTAATGTTCACAAGTATGAATCTTGACTACCCTGACACTGATCTTAGATGGTTTTACATGGGAGATAATGCAAGATTCTTCATGAATATC
>JBHLRT010000050.1:0-8226 GCA_048882305.1 Candidatus Thorarchaeota archaeon | reverse complement strand
GTGTCATAAATTCCTCTAAGACATCACTCCCAATAGTGTACGTTTTACCAGGTGCCATTCCCAGTCCCTCCACTCTATGTGAGAGTGCGTGTTGTACTCTACTTGACATGGGTCAAATAGCAGGAACACATCCAAGTCCCAACTTATATGTCTGTTCACTAAATTCATCCACTAAGCTCAGCAAATCATAAGGTTAATTGGAATTCGAGTGAACCAACTTAGCATGGTCAAATTGTGTCCACATTGTAATAGACCGATGTTGCACAAATTCCTCATGGGAAACCACTTTCTGTACATAAACGACCATGACTCACCATCTGGAGCTGAAAAGTTCAAATCACCGATGTCTATTTACGAGTGTCCTGAATGTGAGATATTCCTAATGAATCGGAATGAATCACCTGCAACATACCTGAAAAAGGAGAAGTGTCCTTCTTGTGGGAAGGAACATTACTATACCAATAAAGACTGGGATTCTGATTCGTATGTTGTATGTAAGAGCTGCCTGTCAGAGTTCTTCCTTGAGGTAGACTGATCGGAATCCTAACTTGAGATCGAATGGCAATATGAGTGTCGCAAAATCGAAAGAGAAGTCCAAAAATCCACCACCTGGACAATGCCCGACCCTTTCGCAATGCTTATATCAAAAAGCTGTGATGCTTTTTCAACGCGTCACGAAGATTTCCTTAGTTGACATAAGGAATCGGACGAAGCGAAAGACTTTTAAGGCACATTTGAGTATATAAGGTTAGCGGAATCTGAAACGGGGATTGAGCGTATTCTGATAGTACTTCTGCGCCACGAAGCATGAATGACTGTAAGATTATCGTAGACCCGAAAAGGCGAGAGTCCTGCTGAGAGAGGTTGACGGACAATGTCAAGGACAGACCGAAAGCATCCGGATCGTACCAAGCCTACAGCCTTCACATGTCCAGAGTGTGGTGGAACTGAAGTAGTTCAAGACTTGGAGAAGGGTGAACGCATCTGCGCCACATGCGGTCTTGTTGTCAGCGAACATCGTATAGACACAGGACCCGAATGGAGAGCATTCACCAGCGATGAAAAAGATGCCAGGTCACGAGCCGGGGCACCGACCAACTACGCTATTCATGACAAAGGACTCTCAACGATGATCGACTGGAGAGACCACGACTCTCAAGGAAAAAGGTTTACAGCCAAGAAACGTTCTGAGATTTACCGCCTCAGGAAATGGCAGATTCGCACACGAGTCCACAGCTCGGTTGATAGGAACCTTGCTCAGGCAATGTCTGAGCTGGACAGACTGTCTTCACAGCTCGGGCTCACCAAAAGCATCAAGGAACTGGCAGCTCTCTTGTACAGAAAACTGATTGTTCGAAGGCTTGCACGTAGCAGGTCAATCGACGCAATGGTTGGAGCGGCAATATATGCCGCGTGTAGATTGAGAAACTCTCCACGTTCTCTTGAAGAGATATCACGGCACTCGAGAGTGAGCCGCAAAAAGATTGGCCAGCATTACAGACTTCTCGTTGAGAAGCTGAAACTTAGGATGCCCATCTCTGACCCCGCAAATTACGTACCGCGGTTCATAACACAGCTCAGCTTACCGGGGAAAGTACAGCAGAAAGTGCTTGAGATACTCGAAATGGCAAAACAGAACAGAACATTGGTCACCGGCCGAGATCCGCGTGGGCTCGCAGCCGCAGCTATATACATAGCTTCGATCCTTATGGATCATCGCGTGACACAGCGCGACATAGCTATGGCAGCTGGTGTGACCGAAGTGACTGTGAGAAATCGATACAAGGAGCTCGTACAGAAGCTCAATATCACAATGGCACCGTGATAGAAATTTGAGAAAGAAAATGAATCTGCATAGCACGCGAGGGATCCGGGCCCTCAGATACCCGGTTCGCATTGGAGGGAAACTAAAACCAAATGGCAACATCTAGGGTAGATGAAACAACAAGAGAAGATGTAAGTATAGAAACGCCTGAACTGACATGCCCCGAGTGTGGGGGAACTGATGTCGTCAGGGATAACGAGAAGGGGGAAATAATCTGCACAACCTGTGGTCTCGTATTGAGTGACCACCGTATTGATACAGGCCCAGAGTGGAGAGCATTTACCTCTGATGAGCGCGACTCACGCTCACGAACAGGTGCTCCAACTAGCTACGCACTTCACGATAAGGGCTTATCGACTATGATTGATTGGCGAGACCGTGATTCAAAGGGTTCGACCTTTAGTGCCAAGCAAAGAGCACAAATCTATCGCCTCAGGAAATGGCAAATTAGGACAAGAGTTCACTCATCTCTTGACCGAAATCTAGCACAGGCAATGACCGAGATCGACAGACTGTCGTCACAACTAGGACTCTCGCACGGCTTACGGGAACATGCTGCAAGAATGTACCGGAAGTTGATTGCTGGAAGACTGTGGCGAAGTAGGTCAATTGACGCAACCGCTGCTGCCGCAGTGTACGCTGCTTGCAGACACAGAGGTTCACCTCGTTCCATTGAGGAGATAGCTGAACACAGCAGAGAGAACAAGAAGAAGATCTCTGCACACTACAGAATGCTTGTGACCAAGCTCAAGATACGAATGCCAATCTCATCACCAGAAAACTATGTACCACGATTCATCTCGGACCTCAAGCTACCGAGTGAGGTGCAACAGACAACCATGGAGATTCTTGAGAAGGCAAAGAAGGTCAGAGGACTGGTAACAGGCCGCGATCCAAGAGGACTTGCCGCTGCGGCAATCTACATCGCTTCGATAATGTGTGACCAGAGAGTCACTCAACGCGATATCTCACAGGTCAGCGGAGTCACAGAAGTGACCATTCGTAATAGATACAAGGAGTTGGTGGGCAAGCTTGAGCTCACGATGGCTCCGTACGCATAAGTTCAACCCGGCTGCAGGCAACTGCAGCCACAACCTCTTTTTCAACGATTGATTGAAATACATCCCTCTACGTACTCAAGGAAGGTAGTGGGTATTGATTGCACAGATTACTCCAACGATGTTCATGACAATATCAGTGCTATCTATGTTCATGATGATGTCTGGACTTACTTTGTTTTTGTTTCTTGAAATGGGAGTCATGAATATTGGGAAACAGAAACGATTGGTTCATATTTTCATGAAACATCCATGGAAAATCGAAGCTCTCATCATCAGTATGTTCTTGTCCCTACCGATTTCAATAGCATCAATCTCATACATCGCAGGAGACTATTCATTATCTTTCGTCGTAATCGTTTGGCCAGTTCTGATTTTTGTTCAGCATAGCAGATTCATGGACTTCCAACAGACACTTGGTATTGGCAAGAAGAAAGAGTACGATCCTATTCTTATTGCAAAACTGAATGTTGCAGTTTGGTTTATTGCAGTCTGTGGAATTGTTATTGGTTTCTTGTTAAGCCTCTATGATATATCTCAAGACTTGAGTCAGCTTATCGTAATACCTTGTATGATGGTTATGTTCCTAGTTCCATTCAGAAAATCACTAGCTCTAGTCAGAAATCAGAGCACAGAAATCGAGGGTGAATTCGAATAAGCTCAGTCTTGCTTCAGACTGTTCTAAGCGCTCCTCGGTTTAGATTCAGTTTCGGAAGAATTTATGTAAGGGCTCTGTTCAATTTAAGCAATCCATTTCATGTGGTAAGGAGAAACTGAACTTGAGTGTGCTCGAGATAGTGCTTGTCATCATCATTATCGTGACTATGGGAGGTTGCGTCTGCGATTGGGTATTTTCGGGAATGGTGAATCCAATCTTAGATGAGGAATCTATTGATCCAGAACAGAAGAAGATAGAGGAAGATCTCGCTCGATTCAGAGAGAGAAAGAAACAGGAGGAGAGTTAGTTTCTCTGGCCTTAAATTGCATGAGCCTGCACCTATGCGCGTCTATCCTAAATAGGAGACCGTCTATATGGTGCAAACAACAGTACAGGAGCGTCCTCCATCTGTGAAAGAGGAACATTCCTTTTGGTCCTCACTGAGTCTACTAACCGTTAGTGGAATCATGTTGATAATAGGAATAGCATGGCGTGTGGTTGACCAGTTTGTTCTTGGCCTTGGCGACACATGGATCAACATAATGCCTTCCAAGCTGTTTCCATTCTTGATCATTGTTGGATTCTTCTGGAGATATCGAAGACCAGAGATAGAAACTGCCTTAGGTCTCTCGCGGAACCAGATGCGAGTTCAACTTTCAGTTGGACTTGTTATGGGTCTACTAATCTCTGGACTGATTGATATCGGAAGTACTGTTGTTTATGGGCTTCTTCTTGACCCCTCATATCCTCTCGAGCTTCACATTCTCAACCCACAGCTTCTCGGGTATACGCTTCTCTTTTTCATAACGAATGCATTCCTGGAAGAAACACTCTTCAGAGGGCTGTTGCAGAATGGACTCAAGACTCGATTCTCAGCTAATATGGCAATTGTACTTTCTGCAATTGCATTTGGTTTCTGGCATGCAGGATGGCCATTACTAAATGGGGGTCCGAATGTTGCTAGAGAAGTTTCCATGATGGTCTTTTTCACGACCATCCTAGGTCTCCTTTTTGGTGTCTATTATGAGCGATTCAGTTCTGGTCAATCACTTACAGGCGTGATTGTGGCTCACACGATTTTTAATTTCGTGAATGAGAATTTCAAGATTGGACCCGAGCCTTCAATGCAGGGACCGGACATGGCGTTTCTAACACCAGGTCTTCTCGGGTATTCACACGATACAAAATAGAACAAGTTTCTACTTTCTGGAAACGAATCACAGAGAAGACACAGAATATGCATCCAAGTCTTCCTAGAACCGAACCTGCTGAGACTGATAATTGAGTTAAGGAATGATGAAAATGCAGATAGGTACAGAATTAGTTATCCTCTCGAGTCTAGCGACAGTTGCGCTTTCTGGGACAATTGGAGTTTATTTGTTCCGACTTTGGAGGTCTCAACCAACACGATTGATGACGGATCTCCCTCTGGTCTTTGCAATTTCCACGATTGCTCAAGCTGTCCAGATATTCATTGGGGCTCTCCCTAATGTCGGGCTAGTTGCACCTTCAATAGAGCTATTTAGAATTCGTGCAATCATCATCTGCTGTTCGATTGTCCCGATATTTGGGGCATTGCTGCAGATTTGGGCTCCTAGGATTCAGAAATATCATAACAGGTTAGTGTTACTCGTTTCAGTTATTTTGATGGCCACTTCGATACTTGGTCCAACTGAGGAATTCATTATGGTTATGGTAATCCCTTGGATCCTTGTCTTTGGCCTCCTGATGTTAGTTACCTTCGTTATAACATGGAAAACAGGTCGATTGAAAGAGGTCAGGAGTGACCTGATGATTGTATCAATCATGTTTGGTCTAGTTAGTCAATCACTTCGAGTACCATTACTGGGATCAGCATTATTCTACATCCCAGATGTGTTCTTGATGTTATCCATGGTCTTCATAGCTATAGCTTTTGCTAATCCTTGGTATAAGAGAGAGCTCAAGGAGAAACAGCATGCAACTTCAGAAATTGAGATGATGGTTGATTACTAGAGAAAAATAATGGGGTTATCTTCACTCCCAAGGTTGAGAGTGAAGACTTCCTCCTGCATCTGGTCACATAGTTGGATTCACACTAAGTCCCATATTCCGATAGAGATAGATGGACACTGGTACCACTACTATGTCAATCAGTACATGTAGAATGATGAAATAGTTAGCAGTATGCGTGTGAATGAATAGGAATCGGATTACTCCTCCAACTCCGCCTATCAGAGGTAGGATGACGCATAATGCAACCAGACCTCTTTTGTCAAGGTAGCGAATCAGACCGATTCCCAAGAGAAGGTACATTGCACCATAGAGAGCCGCCCCTATATTATACCCAGCTTCACCATACACAAACACCTGAAGAGTATGAGTGACTGCGGATATGATGAGCAATCCACTAGCAAGCATTCTTAGTCTGTATGCACTAACCATTGCTATACACTCCCTTCAACTACCTCAGCAGCTAGTGGATCAGGTTTCGCTTGAATGTGTGTCCGCTCAATGATACTCTCAGTATGGGACATCTCCATTCTCTTTACAATAGTAGGACCTAGGGATCCGAACTCTTGGACATACTTGAACTCACCGTTATTCCTGCCAACGCATTCGTCAAATGCTCGCGCGAATTCGAGTGGGTCGACATCATTGTTGAACATCGCCGCTATCACATAGTTTGCTTGACCTTCTCCGATTGTTCCATAGACATTGTAGTCTAAGATTTCAGCACCTGTGACTTTCGTTGCATATGCAACACCTTCTGTGACATGAGCATCTGAGAGCTTCTCTCCTGTGAGATTCACAGACTTGCCCTTTCGACCAATCCTGTATACGGAGTATGGATCTGTGTCTTTGAAGGTCAACATATCGCCAATCCGATATCGTGTGTAGCCCATGAGATTAGTGAGGACCATCTCATACCTTTGATCTCTTTTCACTTCAGAAAGTGGTATGACCGTTGGATCTTCCTTCTCAATTTCTGACTCCGGAATGAACTCGAAGTAGTTAATGTTTGGCAGCAACTGTATACCATTTTCCGTGGTATCTAAAAGTGTCGTTCCATAGAGCCCTTCAGATCCTGCGAAGTTGTCCCACAGTGCAGCATTTGGTAGTGTACGTTTCAACCAAGGCTTGAATGGATCCGCATCTACACCAGTGGCCCCGATCATAATCAGGTTTGGCCAAAGTGTATTCAAATCAAGAGTTCCATCGTCTCCAAGTGCTTCCCTGATTCGCTTCTCGTGTTTAGTGCCCTTGAACTCCTCAAGAAGGCTTGGACCATATTCATTCTGCATCCGACGAATGAATGCAAAAATGAGAGTCGTGATTCCGCCAAGAGAAGTGATGTTCTCAGTGACTGCATATTTTGCATAGGCCCATAGCTTTTCACCCATTTCCGTCATGTTGAAGATTTCTTCTCCAGGTTTGATCATAGTTTTCAACAAAGCATTGGCAATCATCTCACGGGAGATTCCAGTCATGTATCCCAAGGGAGTCCCATTTATCTCACCAATCCTAGAGGGGGCTGCAAATGTGAGCATTGTTCCATCGAAGACTTTGTTGTTTCCCTTCTTGGCGTTAATGAAGGACATAAGGAACAACATGCTCCCTCCTGTGTAGTCTTTCAGTCCAGCTTTACTTAAGGGCAAAGCTTTTGGTTTACCAGTAGACCCGCTGCTCTGCACGAACCATATCACGGGATCAGCGGTGATTATTGGTTGTTCAGGATTAGCGTGAATCATTTCCCAGTACGCCTTCATTGAATAATAGTCATGAAGAGGTACTGTCTCACTAAACTGCTCAGGTGTCCGGATGTTGGCAAAGTTGTTGTCCTTTCCAAATCGTGTATGACTATGAGTTTCTAGTATTGACATTAACTTGCCCTCAGTCAGACAGATAGGATTGTTCAGGATCTCAGAGATCGTCTTTGCTTTTCTCTTTGCCAGCAACGGAATGAGCTTACTTATCATTCCCATCAGAAGACCACTCCTCCCTGTGATTCCTTGATGCGAAATGACCAAATTCCGTACTTTCGATTCGACATCTAGTCTTGCCTCCGCGGTCTCGCGATTCCTCCCGAAACCGTATACATACAGCAAAGGCAATGGATTCTAAGTGTCCTCTGAACAGTATTCTGACCTCTTATGAATCGGGAAATCTACGAAAAACTGATTGATATTCTTTCCTTATAGATAAATAGTCATTATAGGTTCTTTTTCAATTAAATATCAGTTTATAGTTGATTTTTGGTTTGTACAGATGTCAAAAGTACAAGCAGACCTATCGCGTATATCAATATCAGTAGGTCCTTGTCGAATCAGGTTTTTCAAGCCCATCAGAGCCCTGTTTTGAATAGGACAAACGGACAATCACTAGTAGAAACATAAGCATAGATAATGGAAACATAACAAACGAAAGGAGGATTACAAAAGCGGTAGTATATTCAGGGATTATTGAAGATAAAGTCAAACCAAGAAGGTCAACCAAGAAAGTCAAACCAACCTCCAAGGCTACTCCGCATGAGATCATAGAAAGAAGTATCGCTTCGCCATTCGTGATTGATGAATTGTTTGAACTCGTCCAAATGAGGTGTATATCCAAACATCCCAAAAGTAATGGAAGGAAGATAACTAGAATCTGACAGTCCATCTCTATGGTTCTGCAATGAATCAATTCAGAAATACAGGCAGAAAAGT
>JBHLRT010000049.1:2541-8281 GCA_048882305.1 Candidatus Thorarchaeota archaeon | reverse complement strand
CACATTTTCGAATTGATTAAACGAGGACAAGGTCCCGGGATTGGTCTAAGAGAGATTGTCAAGAAGACTGATAGTGTATATCCTGAGTCTTCAATTCCGGCATATCATTACTGCGATGACTGGCGTATGCTAGATTTCGAAGGTTGGTTCCCCTTATGGGAGAGCAAATCAAAGATTGTGCATATCGATGTTGTCAGATACCCCCCAGAAGTGAGTCAAGAGCAAGCAGAAACACTTAATGAATTCTTGAAACATGGAGGTGGCCTTGCACTAGGTGCCCTCCCCAATGTTGATGATGCGTATTCAATGACAATTCTTGAAACTCTTGAAACCAATCTTACAGAAAGTTTCCAACACTTGAAGACGAGCGGGGTTGATTTAGATCTTATCGAAAAGAACACAATGATATCAACTCAATGCGGTCTGTCTGGTGCTAGTCCTCAGTTATCTAGAGATATACATATTGAGAGTTCCAAGTTCCCACAAATCTTCTTGGACATCTTAGAGAATTTCAAGTAGACCAAATGCAATCATGTCAGAATAGTATTGTAACTACTCTTGGTGGAATGTGCGGTAGAATGAAACCAGGGAACCATATGTTCATCAAAGGCAACATAGGTGCAAGAAGCACTGCTGTCATGAGAAGCAACGCAAATGTGAACGTATGAACTGCTGTCACATAGGTATAGTACGGTCGGATATAGGAGTAGAAAGCAAAAGCAGGAATCGAGAGCGCAACCATCGCCATGATTTCAACAGAGTCAAAGAAGAATGGCATTGATATCGGCCACAGGAAATAGAAAATCCAGGTTATTGTTTCACTGGATGTTTCATGATGTGCAATCTTGTGAATTCCATCAACACCCTGAGAAAGGAAGAATACAGGTATCAGTAACCACCATTGAAGTCCTACGAAGAACATCGGACCTGCATAGAAGAGGAGGTCTCCAAAGCTCTCCACACGTTCCCAGAGGGGATTCCTGCTGATGAACTCAGTCATCTCAGTCAAATAATATCCAAGCATCTGGAAAAGAACAAGCACTGGTAGAAGAATGAAAGAGATTATGATCAGGAGAACTGCGGCTTTGGGAAGTTTGGGAATTTTACCCTCATGATAGTTGTCCAGTGGATAGATTCCGTGTAGTGTGAATGCTGTAGCAAGAACAACTAGACCACTAGGCAGGAAGAAGAGTGGTTGGAACAAGTACTGGAAGACTCCAAATCCCGTGTACACATTTCCATAAAGAGGATTGAAGGAAGAATCAAGAACTGGCAGGAAATACCAGACACCGAACACAACGAGTAGTTCGGGTATCAGCATCTTCATTCGATAGTCTTGGATGAACTTCATAAATGCTCCCGGTTCATTGGATTGCTCTTCCATACTAAGGCGCCTCTAGGTTAGTCAAAAGTTGGCTTTCGTGTGGCCACATCCTCATCTTCCTCTCGGAGTTTGTGTTGGAAAGGCCGACCTTGATCATAGATTGTAGGATCCATATCTTTGGTCTTGTTCATTATGGTGTAAAAACCACCAAATTGAACGGCTAGTGAAACCAGTGATATAACGAACACGTCAATGAAGTACTCATGTGTGAATAGCTGGAAAATCCAAACTGATGGATAGATTACAGCCTGAATTAAGATTCCTAGAATCAGAATTAATACCCATTTGTTTGTCCAATTACTAGCCATCTGAAACCAACTTCATAGCGATTTCGATACACGCCCTCAGCCAGATTGACTCTATATTAAAGGTGTCTATGTTGTCTACTCAGGATTGTAGTTGTCCTCAAGCTCTCCAGCAAGCAACGCAGCTAAGGCTCTAAAGTCACGAGTAGATATGTTTGGAACACTGCTGGTTCTCTTTGGAATGTCAAATCTAGCGACAATTACCATAACATCCTCATCCATTGAGTATTCCAAACGAGCTGGATATCTTGTAGCTATCCTTCGCGTATCCTCATGTTCCTGTATTCGTCCACCTTTGTAAGCAGTACCAACAAGGTAGGGATATGCAAATCCAGAGTGAGACACCTGAACTTGTATCTGCACAGTTTCCGGAAGATTTTGAACATAGGCTTTGACCTCAGAACCAATAATTGTCTGGACACCAGCCCGAACTCCAAGCTCTACATTCATACCTGCCCTTATACCAGGAACACCAGCGAGTTCTCGAGCAAAATTATAAACATCTCCTTTAGTTGGAGGTTTGAAGAACTCTTGAGCATCTATAGAAGGTATTCTGAATCCAATTACGAATCCTACAACAGCAAAGATACTACATTCAAGAATTATGAAGATGATAGGATCAAGTAGTGAATCAATAAGAACGATACTCAATCTTTGCGAGAATAAAACCAAACCGCCAAGAATTAGAATGAAAATTAATGAAACACAACAAGTACAGCTATCACCCGGATGAGAATACAGTTCACCATAGGCATCTTCGTATTCATCCACCATTTTATCGAAATCAGTGAAGCTCACCCATACCTTCCGCTCTTCCCATTTGCCGGGTATATAATCGATAGCTCTCTTTGATCCAGCCCCCATGCCAAGTGAAACAAGGAACAGACTTGTGGGTAGTCCAATGAATATTATTAGACTGTTAATATCTGTTGGAGCCAGAGTAAAGTGTAGTACAATACTGATAATCGCGAAGAGAACTGCGATAAGTGAAAATACCCTGTTCACATTTTTCTGTCGTCCATAATCGATGATTTTCTCTTCGGTCAAACCAAACGTTCCCTCAAGAATCTCAGAACATAGAGGGAGATAAGCTCTACGATAATCATTGTTTCAAGAAATGGGTGATATCTTCGAGTACTTCGTCAAGCAATTCATCTTCGCCTTTCGCTTTGATATATACATTCAATGTTTTTTCCACGAGTTCGGTTATCAGTCTAGTCGAAGCACTTGCATCTACTTCGCCAACCACAATCGGAGAGCTTGACTCGTCGAGCATCAAAATGGACTCAATCTTTGATACTTCCCCATCATCGTCAATCTTAGCTCTAAGTGTTGCTACGCTTTCGATTCCTTCGATCCTGGAGAGAGGCAATACATTTCGAATTGTATAGAATCCTGAAGCTTCTCCCAAGTTCATTCTTACACCTGTCCAGGAAATACCTGCAGCTCTCTGTAGTTTCAGAACTGAGGGGGATATGGTCTTCATTGGGATGATAGGAAAGTGAGATGTTGCTTCATTTGGGATGAGTTTGAAAATGATTGACGAGCAGACAAGACCATAGAATAAAACAGTCAATCCAAAAAGAATCGGAGTAGCTGCGATTAGAAGGAATGTCGTTCTAATGAGAATGATGGGAAATGTAACTGCTATAATGGAGAGAATGCATGCTAACAGAACTAGGCGGAAATCAATATATGACAAGTAATTTCGATATTCACTGCGATACTGCTTAATCATAGTTTCATACTCTTTCAGTGAAACCTCTCGCTCCCTAAAATTCCACTCTGGTTCTATATAGACCACTCTAGTCTTCATTCTCCATGTGACTGCAGTAATTGCAGGAATGATACTTATCAAAGTAAATAGGGACCACGCAATCCAAGGCAGGAGAGTTTCATATAATGGAAGTAATTGGAATTGAGCTACTTCAAAACCAATGATTGACCAAATGAAAACCACGATGAAAATCAAAACTTGATAATTGAAAAATGAGCCAGTTTTTACAGGGCTTTCTGTCAAATTTATTCCTCAGATAAGTTTGCATTAAGTTCTTTGAGTAACCCAGTGACCTTCTCATTTATCCCTCTAGTCTTTTGCCACTCTAGTAGGAGTATTGCAACTGCATTTTCAAAGACAAGTTTTACATCTTTTACTCCAGGAAACCTCACATGGGATTTCACAGGGAACTTGACATAGTATCCCTTCTCGTCATTACCAACAAACTTGCGGAAATTTCTGTCCTGAGACATCCACCACCAGACAACCTGTGGATTATCACCTGATTCGAAAAGTCTACAAAGAACTCGAGTCACGGTTTGAAGGTCATCAGCCCAAGATTCTATGTATGCATCCTTCTCAATTCCAGAAATACGAGAAACAACTCGTGGACTCTCATATATCTCGTATCCATCAAGTTCTCCTTTATCAAACACAACTCGAACATATGACAGACCAGCTACTGATTCTTGAGTCTTCGCTAGATCTATCACTTCTCGGACAAGTAGTATATCAAAATCCTCTGTGGCATCATTTGAAGTAGCAAGAAAAGCTCCGATGGATGAGACAACAAATGATACGGATAAGACTCCCGAAAAAATCCATGAGTCAACTCCTCCAAGGTTTGGATTTTCAATGAATATGTAGACAGGAAATCCAGCCATAAACAGAAGTAAAGCGATGGGTATGAAAAAGGTCCAGTAACTGCTATTTGATACCAAACGCCAGTACTTTCGCTTGTTTTGTTTAATTAGCGACTTGGCATCATCTATGGTCATCTGCACTGGCTCCATTTTCCAAGTAGGATCTGAATACTGGACAGCTGATTTCTTTCCAGACCATCCGATATAGAAACCAATAGCAGTGACCAAAACAGGTAATCCGATAAACGAGAGGAATATGCTGGGCCAATCCCATACTAATGAAGGTAAGAAGAGGTCAGCAACAAAATACCCTATCAGAACGAAAAGAAGCGTCCCTAGGATAATTGCTAGATACATCTTTGTCAATGGCTTGTAAATTACGATTGGCTCGGCCATCTACACTCCACCTAAATCAAGACTGAATCCATGTTACATGCTCTTTAAGGATTCCTAAATGTCGAGGATAGATGCAAATCTTTATTACTCACAAACCTATCGAGTGATTAATTATTGTTAATTTTATCAAGGAGATGACAATTCGATGCTGAAGATTGGTGACAAAGCACCGGACTTTACAACGACCACAGAGAGTGGGGAGAAAATCAAACTGAGCAGTTTCAAGGGGAAGAAGGTCTTCCTCTACTTCTATCCAAAAGATAACACTCCAGGATGTCAAGCTGAAGCATGTTCTATCAGGGACAACTTCGAAGTATTTGAAGAATCAGATATTCCAGTCTTTGGTGTGTCAGGCGGAACTGAAAAATCGCATAAGAGTTTCAAAGAGAAAAACAATCTACCATTTCCCCTACTTATGGATGAAGAATTCAAGATTGCTAAGCTGTATGATGTTTATCAGAAAAAGAGCATGTACGGAAAAGAGTACATGGGAATTGAGCGAACAACATTTCTCATTGATGAGAAAGGAAAGATCGAGGCGATTTTTGGTGGCTCTGAGGGAATCGAGAAGGTCAAAACCAAGGAACATGCAGACCAAGTCATCAAGTTCTGGAACCTCAAACTGTAGAGGAAGTTGCAATGTTACAAGTAGGCGACGAAGCTCCGGATTTCGAAACAGAAGACGACGAAGGTAGACCATTCAAACTGAGTGAGCACAGAGGGAAGAAACTAGCTCTGTATTTCTATCCAAAAGATTTCACTCCCGGATGCACAGCTGAGGCTTGTTCAATTAGGGATAGCTACGGAATTTTTGAGAACGCAGGAATCCCAATATTCGGTATATCTGGAGGAACTGCTGAGCTTCATCAAAAGTTTAGAGGCAAATACAAACTCCCTTTCAATATTTTACTGGATGAAGACTTTA
This sequence comes from Candidatus Thorarchaeota archaeon, assembly GCA_048882305.1. GTDB lineage: Archaea > Asgardarchaeota > Thorarchaeia > Thorarchaeales > Thorarchaeaceae > SMTZ1-45. Next base: position 2,631 of record JBHLRT010000049.1, on the reverse strand, counting down.
AGATTGCAGAGTTGTATGACGCCAAAAGCAAGTTGAGTATCCTGGGTGCTGGTACGAAGAGGATTACATATCTGATTGATGAGAATGGAA
>JBHLRT010000049.1:1916-2531 GCA_048882305.1 Candidatus Thorarchaeota archaeon | reverse complement strand
ATTGAGGCTATCTTTGGTGGATCTGAAGGCATGGACAAGGTTCGCTCAAAAGAACACGCGGATCAGCTAATGAACTTCTGGGGATTGAAACTTTAGATTGTTCAACTGGTTCTGCTAGGTTTGCCAACACTACTCAGGTAGATGACGCTCTCTTCAGTGATATTAAGGTCTAGTAACTCGTTAAGGAAGTCGTCATACAAAGCACCAATCTGACAGCTTCCCAACCCGAGACCCCCAGCAGCTAATGCGAGGTTCTGAGCAATATGTGCTGCATCAAGGAAAATGTATCGATATGCTCGCTGCAGGTATTTCCATTTTGACCTTTGGAAGATAGCACTCCAAATGAAGACAACAGAGGCACGCGATGCAATCCGCTGGTCAAGAGCTCCCACTGTCACCTCGTTCGAGAAGTCCCCGAGATTGAGGACGTCTAGTTGGTATGTTTCAACGTCGAAGTGATAGATTCCGGGTTCAAGTCCCTCAACACGATTCACTAGTAGATAGGTTTCGATTGGATATAGAGCACCTGCAGATGGAGCAGTTCTCAATCTATGCTCACCTACAGAAGCTGTTATTCCTTGTGTTGCCCATAGAAGCTGGGATAGCTCCTCTAGC
>JBHLRT010000049.1:0-1906 GCA_048882305.1 Candidatus Thorarchaeota archaeon | reverse complement strand
CCTTGAACTACTGGAGGAGGAAGATCAATCTTCTGCGCATCAGGGTATTTCTTATAGACAGTGGGTTTTGTGCTCCAGTCTAAAGTGTGACTAGGCAATTTACCTCTTTCATACTTCGTTGAGCTATGAAACTCATCACCGACTCCGGGCATGGACAATCTATCATTTGTTATCTTATCAATTCCATGATGTATGCGGTTGTGCAGATTTGCACAACTGTCCCCGAAGGATACACTTAAACCGAAGCTTTCCGCTGCGCCAACATGCGTGACGGTGATATATCACTCGTCTGAATGAGACAAAGGGGCTCACATAATGTCTGACGAAAAGCTCTCTGTAGAAGAGTTGAAGAAAAAGGCTGAGAAGCCCGGAAAGGATGCTATGGTTCTTCATCCATTTTATCAAGGTAAGATCATGAGCATCGGCAAAGCACCGGTTCGTGACTTCTCAGACTTCGCGATATGGTATACTCCGGGTGTGGCAAAACCATGCTTGGACATCAAAGATAACCCTGAGATGGCTTATGAGCATCTAAACAAGGGAAACATGGTAGCTGTTGTTAGTGACGGTACTCGAGTTCTCGGTCTAGGTGATATCGGTCCTCTTGCAGCAGGCCCTGTGATGGAGGGAAAGTCAATTCTCTTCAAATACTTGGGTGGTGTGGATGCTTGGCCTGTCTGTGTTGACACTAAGGATCCTGACAAGATAATCGAGTTTGTAAAACTCTTGCAACCCTCATTCGGGGGTGTCAATCTTGAGGACATCTCCAAACCAAAGTGTTACAGGATTCTAGAGGAACTCAGGAATGACCCAGATGTCAAGATTCCAGTATGGCATGACGATGCTCAGGGTACAGCTACTGTTGTCTTAGCAGGTGTTCTCGGAGGTTTGAAAGTTGTTAAGAAGGACATTGAGAACATTACAGTTGCTATGTTGGGAGTAGGGGCGGCAAATACACGGACAGCATACCTGCTGATTGCTGCTGGTGTTGATCCAAAGAACATAGTCATGGTTGACAGTACGGGTGCAATCTATGCAGACCGTGAAGATATTGTGAAAGAAAAGGACTATGACACTTTCAAGTATGACCTTGCCCAGAAGACCAATCCTGATAGAATGACCGGAGACATGGGCGAAGTAATCGGGGGTAAAGATGTCCTCATAACGGCATCTCGTCCAGTCCCAGGCACAGTCAAGAAAGAATGGATATCTTCTATGGCAAAAGACTCGATTGTTTACGCTTGTGCGAATCCACTTCCTGAAATCTGGCCATGGGATGCTAAGGATGCAGGTGCTCGAATTGTTGGAACCGGTCGTAGTGATTTTGACAACCAGATCAACAACTCGCTTGGATTCCCAGGGATATTCAGAGGAACACTAGATGTTCGTGCAAATACAATCACTGATGAGATGTGTATCGCTGCTGCTCAAGCACTAGCAGACCTTGGCGCAAAGGAAGCCAACGAACGCAAAGTCATCCCAACCATGGACCAATGGGAGTTGTATCCCGCAGAGGCAACCGCAGTTGGTATGAAAGCAATAGAGCAGGGAATTGCCAAGAAACACTGGGAGGAGAAAGACCTCTACCAGCATGCTGAGAAAATCATCAAGCGTGCACGTGGAGCCTCTGAGACCCTCTATGAGAAAGGATTCATTCCAAAAGCACCAATCTAATAGTTCATACAGGTTCCTCCCTAAAGTCTAGGGAGGACACCTTCTCTATTTTGCCGCAATCGTTTTCTGTATTATATCCTCACAACCAGACTTCATTGCGCTACATTATTAAGAAATGAAATTTCCACCCACCGAAATCAGTGGGTCGTCTTACATAGTGTGGCGGACTTGCTGTAACACCTGGAGAATCAGAAATGTCCTATGACAAATGTGTGCGTTGCGGTGCCTGTCT
>JBHLRT010000048.1:0-8303 GCA_048882305.1 Candidatus Thorarchaeota archaeon | reverse complement strand
GATGGACGTCCTGCGCAGATTCGCCATACATACATCTAACGTTCAATCACAGTCTTTCCCATGAGAATCACTCTGGAGATGGAGTCCTTATCCTGAAGAACTGTGATGTCTTCGAGAGGGTTCTTTCCTTTAGCCAGAATAAGTATGTCTGCGGACTTTCCTGTTTCAGCTGTCCCAATTTTCGAATCTATGTTCATAGATTTTGCTGCATTCAATGTCCCAGCAATAATTGCCGCCATCTCTGATGTTCCACCTAGTCGGACCATCAGTTCCATCTCTTCAGCAGTAGCCTTACCATAATATGTATAGGGCATTCCTGAATCAGTACCGACTACTAATTCTATTCCTGCTTTGACAGCGTTCCTAACTCCTTCTTCTATAAGTGGGAATATCTCCTTCTCTTTTCGCACCATGTATTCGGGAAGATCACCATCGTCATGATGGAGCTGTGACTCGTAGTAAGTGACTATCGTTGGCATGTACATGGTCCCGTGTTTTTTCATCAGGTCGATATTCTCTTTGTTCAAAGGATGTCCATGTACGAGTACGTCAACACCTGCTAGGATTGTATTTCTAATTCCCTCGTCTCCGTAGGCATGCGCATGTGATTTTAGACCAACTTTACGAGCCTCATTTGCGGCAGCTTGAAGTTCATCTAAATCAAAGTGCGTGTTGAAACTCTCAGTGTGTTCAGATGAAATTGCCCCTGTTGCGGCAAGTTTTATGAATCGTGCTCCTCGACCAACCTCCTCTCGTACTGCACGACGAACATCATCAGGTCCATCTGCTTCATTGGCTCCGCCAAATGAGTTCCTACCACCACTAATTGTGATCATTCTTCCACACGGGAGCAAACGTGGTCCATTCACAAGTCCTTTTTCTATTGCTTCTTTTACTGCAAATGGAACATTTCCTCTGCCAGCCGCATCACCTGCAGTAGTAATGCCATTTTCGAGTAATTTCTCTGCAAGATGAGTACCTCGAATTGCTAGAAGTTCATCAGAAACCTTCCTGACTTCTGCTGGATCTGATGAGCCATCAAAACATACGTGTACATGCGGGTCGATGAGTCCTGGCATAACAACACGGTCTGAGAAATCAAGTACTTCCACATCATCAGGTGCTTTTACATCCTGTCCGACTTTGACAATCTTGTCTCCCTGAATCAAAATTGATGCGTTCTCAATCGTGTCACCATTACCGACTATCAGTACTCCAGTTCTGAGAAGAAGATTATTCATATTCTGCACTCCATTTGTTCATCTAGGAAAACTCACCTTTGAGTATAATGGACTATACATTCCTCACAGTTTGAGTCGAAATAGATACTCCTCATCTTGGATTGAAAGTTTACTCTCGACTACTTTTCCTGTTCTGTGAATGAATCGTATCATGGGTTGGTTCTGTGGATGTACATAAGCAATGAAAGCTTCAACCCCCTTGCTCTTAGCAATTCGCATGAGATGGTTCAGGAGAAATGTACCAATTCCTTTACCTTGATAGTCATCACGAACTAAAAGGGCGAACTCAGCCTCATTGGTACTCCTGTTTAGAAGGTATCTCCCTGCACCAATGATTCTCTCTGTTTCTCCCTCCTCATCCGACTTGATGACTGCCACCACACTGATATCACTAGATTGGTCCACATTATAGAAATCCTGCAAGGTCTGCCTCCGTAATGATTTCAGAGGTGTGAGAAAACGGAAGTAGATACTCTCTTCGCTCAGGTCATAGAACAGTTCCTTGATTCTGTCAGTATCATCTGGTCTAATCAGTCTAAACTGAACTTCAAGTGGTCCCTCTGCAGTCTTGAAGGTCTCCTGTATCTCATATTCTTGGGCAAAGTACGTCCCTTGGACTAGGAAGGGGACTTGGTCCTCAAAGACATAATGCATCGTCTTTGCTGCTTCAAGTAATTCATTTCTGAATTTTGGATGTGCAATAGCAATCAATGAAAGGACTCGTTCACGGATTGTCTTTCCATGAAGGGTCGCGAGACCGTATTCTGTAATGACTACATCCACATCCCCACGAGTAGTTACTACTCCAGCGCCTTCGCTCAAACGTGGGACAATACGAGAAACTGTTCCATTCATAGCTGTGGAGAGCATACAGATCACTGCTTTTCCACCAAATGATCTTTTGGCACCTCTGATAAAGTCAACCTGACCACCGATACCACTGTAAAAACTATGGCCAATAGAGTCAGCACAGACCTGTCCTGTAAGGTCCACTTCAAGTGCTGAGTTAATAGCTATCATCTTGTTATTCTGTCCAATGACATAAGGGTCGTTCACATAGGCGGTATCATGGAACTGGAACATTGGATTGTCATCAATATACTCGTATAGTTTCTCTGAACCCATGGCAAAACTCGCAATCACCTTGCCGCGGTGGAGTGTCTTCTTCTTGTTTGTAACAACTCCTTTCTCAATCAATGCAATTAGACTATCGCTGAACATCTCTGTATGTATTCCAAGGTCCTGTACTCCTGTATCTAACAAATTCGTGCATACAGACTGAGGTAGAGCTCCTATCCCTAGCTCAAGTGTTGAATCATTCTCAACCAATCTAGCGACATAACGGCCTATCTTATCTATCGTTTCTGTCACTTCAACAGGTTGAAGTTCTCTCAACGGCTCAGTATGGGGGACCAGATAGTCAATGTCACGAACATCAATAAACGAGTCACCGTGAGTCACTGGCATTTTGTCATTTACCTGTGCAATCACAACATCCGCGCTTTCCGCTGCAGACTTTGTAATGTCCACAGATATTCCAAGAGAGCTGTATCCATTTCGATCTGGAGGGCTAATCTGTATCATAGCAACATCAAGGGGCATTCTTTTCTGTCTGAAGAGTTCTGGAATATCTGAGAGCATTATAGGCGTATAATCTGCTCTTCCATCTGAAACAGCTTGACGTATGTTTGCACTTACAAAGAAGGTGTTATGTCGAAATTGATTCTGGAACTTCGAATCTGCAGACGGTGTATCGCCGAGTGTGAGAAGATGTACAATCTCATTGTCCGCCATCTGTTCTGCATGTTTAGCAAGTTCTTGAACAAGATAATACGGAACGCCACATCCGGTACCCAGGAAGATTCTAGCTCCACGTTTAATCTGTTTAATTGCTTTGGAAGCATTAACAACCTTACTCTTGTATTTCTTAGTCCAGTCATCCTCACTCATGGCAGATTGCCCCTTATCATCAAATTTGTCCCGCTCGAAAGTTGCATATAGATATTTGCGAGTGACCCCTTTCTAATTGGTATAAGTCGGAAGGCTTTTAGTGGGGTTATTTCCGCAGGCCGCTCATTACCTAACAGATTGATAGGTGAATAATTTCATGTCTGAAGACAAAATAGGTAACCGAAACATGGTCGTTCTTGGTGCGATTATAGTCCAACTTTGTCTCGGATCCATCTACGCATGGAGCATCTTCCAGAAAGCATTGTATAAGACAGTGGCTGAAGGAGGACTATACGAATGGGACAAACTTTGGTCGAATCTACCATTTGCGGCTGGACTCGCATCATTTGCATTATTCATGATATTTGCAGGACGCTGGCAAGATCGTGTTGGCCCACGGAAAGTTTCTACAGTTGGTGGTGTCTTACTAGGTCTTGGCGTAGTTCTATCAGGACTTGTTGATATACTAGGATTTAGCTCTGGTATGGTTGAAGGAACTGTTTACCTAATCATCACATATGGTATCATTGGTGGTGCAGGAATTGGATTTTCCTATGTATGTCCTATTGCTGCGCTTGTGAAATGGTTCCCTGACAAGAGAGGTCTAATGACTGGTGTTGCTGTGGCTGGTTTTGGTGGCGGAGCGCTGATATTCAATTTCGTTGAACAATACCTACTTGGCTTCTTTGGAGGCGTAATTGGATTTCCACTCCTGCTACTCGGTGTGGTTTACTTCCTGTTTGTAATCATTGGTTCACAGATGCTTGTTAACCCTCCAAGTGGCTGGTTTCCTGAAGGCTATACACCTCCATCTACAACAGCTGATGGTACTGGATCCGGAATGATGCCTGGAGAGATGATTCGAACTGGTAGCTTCTGGATGCTCTGGTTGATGTTCGTCTTTGCTGCAACTGCAGGTCTCATGACGATTGGAAATGTTGTTTCAGCAGCTGGTGAAATTGACACCGTTGTTGTTACACTAGAACTTGGAGCGCTAATTGCTAGTATAATGTCAATTTTCAATGCTGCTGGAAGAATCGTCTGGGGCAGAGTATCAGACAAGATTGGAAGAATTTCCACATTTATACTGATGTTTCTAATCCTAGCTATTGCGATGTTTGCCTTTGCATTTGTTCCTACAGGCACCTCTTGGATCGCGGTGACAGCAATTGCATCTGTTGTTGGATTCTGCTTTGGGGGCAACTTCGCCCTGTTTCCATCAGCAACTGCTGACTATTTTGGGTCTGCAAATGTTGGAAAGAACTATGGGGTTGTCTTCACAGCATATGGTATCGCTGGAATCTTGGGTGCTCTTGTAGCTGGGACATTTGGCGCAATTGCAGGGTACTCTCTGGCATTCCTTACCACAGGAATTCTAGCAATTATTGCAATTCTTCTCACTATTGGACTCAGATCCATACGTGGAAAATAAATAATCGAAAACAGAGGTTGAGGACTTTTTCCTTGACCTCTTTCCTCCATTTTTCTTGTCATTTCTTTGTATTTGCAAAATTCTTCGATAACCGCTTATCTATCAAAAAAATCACGTGATATTTGACAAGCTTCATATACTCAATCTCTGGCTCGTCGACCATCGAATTGACGGTATCAGGTGACATACTTGTCAGAAGAAAAGAAGATTACAGTTTATAGCCAAGAAGAAAGGCGCTTCAACCCTCCAAAGAGCTTTATCGACAAAGCCTACGTAAAAAGTCAGGATGAGCGAATGAAGATTTGGAAGGAGTCAGTTGAAAACCCTGATGGATTTTGGCTCAAAGCAGCCAAGGAACTTTGTTATTGGGAGAAAGAACCAACTAAGGGATTTGAATGGGAAGATATGGCGAATGTTCGATTTTCCTGGTTCAAAGACGGTGTAACCAACATGGCATACAATTGTCTTGACAAACACGTTGAGGCAGGTAGAGGTGACCAAATGGCTTTGATTTGGCAAGGTGAACCTCTCGATGAAGCAAAGACTTACACCTTCAGTGAGCTCCTTAGTGAGGTCAACAAAGCAGCGAATGTCTTGAAGAACCTTGGTGTAAAGAAAGGCGACAGAATTACAATGTACCTTCCAATGATTCCTGAGCTAGCCATCATTATGCTTGCGTGCGTCAGAATTGGCGCAGTACACAGCATTGTTTTTGGTGGTTTCAGTGCTGATTCTGTGAGGGACAGGATAATTGATTGTGAAGGCAAAGTGCTTGTCACAGCTGATGGTTACTACCGGTCTGGTAAGGTTATCCCACAGAAGGAAGGTGCAGATACCGCAGTTGCAGACTTGGACGTGGTCGAGAAGGTACTCGTTGTCAAGAGGGCTGGAATTGATGTGCCCTGGACTGAAGGAAGAGATGTTTGGTACCATGAAGAATACGACAAGGTCAGTGACAAATGCGATCCGGAATGGATGAATGCTGAAGATCCATTGTTCATTCTTTATACATCAGGTTCGACAGGCAAACCAAAGGGAGTCCTCCACACAACTGGTGGCTACATGGTCTACACCACTCATACCTTCAAACATATCTTTGATTATCACCCAGGTGATGTTTACTGGTGCACTGCTGACATTGGCTGGATCACCGGTCATTCCTACATTGTTTATGGGCCTCTTTCAGCAGGAGCTACTACTCTGATGTTTGAAGGGACACCACAGAGCAATGCTGAGAACATGGAACGCTTCTGGTTGGAAGTTGAGCGGTGGAAGGTAAATCAATTCTACACAGCTCCAACTGCAATCAGAGCAATCATGAGGTTTGGCAATGAACCTGTTGAAAAATACGACATGTCCAGCTTGAACTTGCTTGGAACTGTTGGTGAGCCTATCAATCCTGAGGCATGGATGTGGTATCACGAGGTTGTAGGTAAAAAGAAATGCCCAATTGTTGACACATACTGGCAGACCGAAACAGGCGGCGTGATTGTTACCCCACTACCTGGCGCAACTCCCACTATTCCTGGTAGTGCAACGTTCCCATACTTTGGAGTTGATCCACTTATCGTAGCTGAGGACGGTGTACCCGTTGGTGCAAACGAAGGTGGGTATCTGTGTATGAAACGACCATGGCCTGGTCTCATGAGGACCGTCTACGGCGACCACAAACGTTTCGTCGATACCTACTGGTCTCAGTTTAAGAATCCTGAAAATGGCGAGCCAATGTACTACACTGGTGATGGTTCTCGCTTCAACGACGATGGCTATATCTTTGTGATGGGTCGTCTTGATGACGTTCTCAAAGTATCCGGTCACAGGCTTGGAACTGCTGAGATTGAGTCTTCTCTTGTAAAGCATCCAGCTGTTGCAGAGTGTGCAGTCGTTGGGTTCCCCCACGATATCAAAGGTGAAAGTATCTATGTTTTCGTCACCCTGAAGATGGGTGTTGAGAAGACTGATGCTCTCAAGCTCGAGCTCAGGAACCATGTGCGTGCTGACGTGGGTCCAATCGCTACTCCTGAGAAAATCCAGTGGGCAGACGCATTACCCAAGACCCGGTCAGGCAAAATCATGAGGCGTATCCTCAAGAAAATTGCAGCAGGTCAGATTGACGACCTTGGTGACACCACAACTCTGGCCGATCCAACAGTCGTTGAGACCTTGGTCAAGGGACGAATAGAGTAGATATTTTTCATGAGAGGTCCTCAGAGACCTCTCAAGTCTTTCTTTTTCTCTTATTGTGCAGAGTGAGTGCAAGATAAGCAATAATCATTGAGATAAAGACGGTCAAGAAGAATAGTTTCAGGAATGAACTTCATCATGAACCCCTCTACTTCCTATACGAGAGTTTTTCGGTCGTGCCATCCTCGTTAATCTACCTCTATCAGCAAGGAAGAAGAGAATCAGAAAACCAGCTCCAAAGAAGATGTAGAAGACTGCAAAATATTTCAGGAAAGGCATGATATCTCCCATATATTGTGATAGGACCACACTTGGGAAGAAGACTGTAAATAGGAGTGTGAAAATTGCTGTGTCCCTGAATCGCTTATAGTTCTCTGCTAGATAGCAGTCTCTGGAACAGTAGTGTGCCCCGCGTACTAGTAAGCGTGGTAACGAACTCTTCTTAGTACTAACCATACACCACGAACAGAAAACAGACGCTTCTTGGACAGATCTACCCGATTCCAACATACCACGACCAAAGCTGTTTAGGTCTAGCGGGATATAAACCGTTCCAAGGACACAAACCTGAAAATATAATACTCATTTTAACTATAGTAAATTATACTAGGAGTGGTTGCGATGGAACAGATTTCGCCTTTTACAGGATTTCCAAAAGAAACACTGAGTTTCTATGCAGAACTTAAAGATAACAATTTCAAGGACTGGTTCAACGAGAGGAAGGACCATTATCTTGACCACGTCCTAAAACCCGCTCAAACATTTGTGGTTGCTTTTGGCGAACGCCTGAAGAAAATATCTGGAGGCATTACCTATGATACTCGCACAAATGGTAGAGGATCCATACTTCGAATCAATCGAGATATTCGTTTTAGCAAGGACAAGACTCCCTACAACACCCGACTTCGGATGAGGTTCAGTGAAGGAACTGGTGAGAAAGGTGGATATCCTGGATTCTTCTTTGCTATGGATGAAACCGGGGGACATCTTCTAGACGGTCTTTACAACTTTACCAAACCAGTGCTTGATAGTTATAGAGATGCTGTTGCGAACGAGAAATCAGGAACGAGTCTGGTTTCCATTCTTGAAGACATCAAGGCTCAACCAGGATTTGAGATTGGTGGGATTCATTACAAACGCGTTCCAAAAGACTATGATGCAGATCACCCACGAGCTGATTTGCTTAGACACGATGCATTGTATATTCAATCGCCTAAGATTCCGGTTAACGTTTTGAAAAAGCCTGAGCTCGTTGACATTTGTTACGACTACGCTCTCAAGATGGCTCCTGTTCATCATTGGCTGTTGAAATTAGCTCGATAGAACAGTTTTGGGTTTTCATGCTGCTCATTAAGTCACTGACTTATCCCGAAGGAATGGATGTAAGACAATTAGTCCATATGACAACATAGAAAACTCCGCCTTCAGTGATGCAACCAGTGAGAAGCATGGATCTTGGATTTTTACGTCGCAGACGTATAATAGGAACGGCAGCC
>JBHLRT010000047.1:0-8319 GCA_048882305.1 Candidatus Thorarchaeota archaeon | reverse complement strand
ATGCAAAGTATGAGGGTGAAGGAGCTGTCAATGAATTTGTCCGAATTCAAGGGACACATCATATTGATGAAGAAAAATGTGCTCCCTGTCTTCTCTGCGCAAAAGTTTGTCCGACTAACTCACTAGATGTAGAAGTGAAAGTAGATCATAAGAAAGACCTTGTAACCTACTCCGGTGAAGAACACGCAGAAGGTACGATCAAGATAGACGAGGACAAGTGTTCATATTGCGGTCTTTGTGAAATCCTGTGTCCTGAAGCAATCAAGATATACTGGTCTGAAGATGTAAAGCCACCAAACTTTCGACCTGCAGTCGGAATACGTGTAGATGAGGACAATTGCGATTATTGTGGTTTATGTCAAGACATTTGTCCTTCAGACGCAATTGAGGTTAAATGTAAAAAGTCGAGTGCGCGAGAGATCAAACAGCCGACTATAACAGGAAAATTAACTCATAATGACGAAACTTGTGTCAAGTGTGGTTTGTGTGCCACTGTTTGTCCATATGAAGCGTTGAAGGTTGAGAAACCCTTCACGGGAGAGGTCAAAACTCCTCAGTTAGAAAAATGTGATCCGACTGGATGCAACAACTGTTTCAATATCTGTCCAGTTGATGCAATCTATCCCACAGGCACTGCTGATAAAATCGAGGTTCTTGATCATTGTGTATATTGCGGCGCTTGCGAGCACTCTTGCCCCTATGATGTTCTCGAAGTTGAACGCGAAGGCTATCTGTTAGATGAGCTTGAACGTGAGCGAGACTGGGAACGAGCGCGCAAGCTCTTTTTTGATGCTGTGGTAGGTAAGGACAAACCACCTAGCGGTCTCTTTGAACGAGAAATTTCAGTTACACACGTTCAGCGACAACAAGCTAAGACCTCAACTGTAAAGGAATGGGAATCTGAAGATGGGCTGCGCCTTGGGGCTATGAAGTCCGCTCAGCGAGTCAAAGAACTTCTGAAGAAGGACCCCCGTTTACATCTACAATTTGAGCGTGGTCGAACAGACAAAGTTGTCAAGAAAATCAAGGACTCTCAAGAAGCTCGTCAAGAGAAGTGATTTTCTCGTCAGTCCGAGATACTGTAATGGAAATACCTTGTAACTGAATTGGTAAATCATTCTCTGGAACTGAAACAAGAGAAAGCGCCCAAGGTCCATATGGAATGACTGCTGTACCTTCTGGAACCTTTTCGTCACCATACGCAACAAGTACAACTTGTCCAGTTTTCGATTTGATGCTCGTATGTCCTCCATCCTTGAGTCCAAGTCTCTGAAGGTCTCCTCTACTTAATCGGACTCTCGCAGCACTATCTGAGAATTCCTTTGAGAGTGTGTCTTTGGCAGCTTCAACATCAGCTTCAAATGAGTGTGCAATGACCAACTTTAGGTCTGCATGCGGAAAGAGGAAATCACCTAATGCCATATGATTTACATCCTCGCTGTTGGGGTTTTTGTTGCATATATTATGTTTCTGCTAGCTCTATTTTCTCTAGAGCGCCGCAATCCGCACCCTTTTTTAACAATGCAACGTTAGGTTGACAATTCATGGGTGGTTGTCTTTGCGAATAGGAACAATTTATGGTGATGTGTTTGCAGAGCGCGTCATTGGAAATTTAATCAATTTCAAAACTTTCTGTGAAGGTTGTGAACCCGTTTGTTCTGAGTGTAGATCAAGCTATGGCTCATACGTTGGTGACATTGTTGGAATTCATCCAACTGATCCACCTTCCCCTACTATGATTGAAGACCCTGAGGAGTTCATTAAAAATCTGAATCTAACCTCCTGTGATCTCCTTTTGATTGTTGCAATACACCACGATATTCTTGCTGCTGCTGATTTATTGGTGGAAGCAACTGGTGCAAAAGCAGTAATTGTTCCAATTGAGGATCCAACTTGGGTGCCACCTGGTCTTAGAGCCCAAGTGAAAGAAACATTAGACAATCTTGGAATTGAAAATGCATTTCCCAAACCATTTTGTACTCTCGAACCTGGTGAAGGGAAGCTGATTGATGAATTCATGCAAACCTACAGAGTTGGAAGTCCCGTCCATTATGTGGATATGAAAGGCGATATGATTCAAGAAATTGGTCCTGTTCGGTCAGCACCCTGCGGTTGTACATGGTATGTCAGTCAGAAGGTTCGTGGAAAATCAATCTCAGACAAGGATGCTCTGTTCGATACGATTGCAAAAGCGCACCATACCTACCCGTGTACTGCTTCAATGGCAAAGGATAGAGAATACGGGGATGCACTTCTCCATATTGCAGGATATAATGCTAGAAATGCAGTATGCAAAGCCACAGGGATTACAGATTGCAAGTTTTCCACCGAAGATCATGAAGTAGAATATGACTAGGTCTTTGAGTTGTCATTCTTTAGAATAGCCAATTGGCAGTCAATCAGTTACATAGGGTTCCTCAATGATCTTAATGCAAGTTTGAAAGAAAAAAGGGCATTGAGAAACACTGAAAATAGTCTGCGGTTATGATTATCTGAACTGCAATGGTTGATGCTATCATTGAATACTGGGCGAGCCTTTCACGAGAGCTAGCTGCTCGTTTCAACATACATGATGATTTCGATAAGAATTCGGAATTCTGGAATTGGGAGAACTTTGGTGAAGAAATTCGAACTCTTAGGAACAGGTTTGGTATTGGGAAAGATTATGTAGATATCATGGGTTTTCGAGTTGATTTTGAAACAGGCGAAACCACTGATTTACTCACAAATACGAAGATCGATACTAGTCGTGTTATTCCTCATCTTTACTATCATACGAAATCACAGGACAAAGGTATTGCAAATGAATGGGTCAAGTATAATGCACTCAGTGGGTCATGGGCATGCAGGTACAGTTTTGACGAGAAAGACGTTAATATCTTGGCAAACGCCTTTGAGAAGGATAAAGAGAAACTCTTCAAGGCTTTGGAAAAATTCGGAGCTGAGGAGGCAGATTATGGAGATGCTGCATTTGTGATTCCATTCCTTCCGATGATAAAGGTCCTACTTGTATTTGAGGAGGCTGATGAAGAGTTTCCAGCGAGTGTCAGGCTTCTCTACGACAAGAACTCCATCTACTACATGCCACATGAGCAACTGGGTGATATAAGCTGGTTCCTCGCAAGTCGAGTATTGAAAGCACTCTAAAAAGTAGGAAAAGGTGCATTCTTCATCTCATTCCCGTTTGAAAACGAAACCACTAATCATTTAGAACTCGCGATTCGCCCTAGTCCTTTTAAGGCAGATGTTTTCCAATTTTGACTGCAAAGTAAACCAGAATCATGTTTCTGTTGATTGTCCTCCAGACACATTTCTCTGGTAAACGTGAAAAATAAGGCGAGGAACAAAATGACTGAAAAAGTTTTGAAGACCGTTTGTGCTGGAGTCGGTTTTGTTGGTGGAGCAGCTCACGTTCCATCATTTCGCAAGGCGCCTAACTCTCAATTATATGGCCTATTTGCAAGAAAAGGTAGGGACAGTGAGAAGTATGCCTTGAAATTAAAGGAAAAAATGGCAAAGAAGGATAATTTCGATATCCAAATCTACTATGATTGGGGCGATGTCTGTAAAGATCCTGAAGTAGATGCTGTTTGTGTAGCCACACCAACCCCATTCCATTATTCAATGGGCAAAGAAGCACTTGAGGGCGGAAAGCATGTTTATTTGGAGATGCCAATAGCACCAAAACTCAAGGATGCTGAAGAACTAGGTAAACTTGCAGAGCAGAAAGGTGTGGTTCTCATGCCTATACTGAACTTCAGGCACTGTCCTGGTTATCTGAAGGCAAAAGAACTCGTTGATGGTGGAGCTATTGGAAAACCAATTGCTATCACGTTTAGGGAATTTATTGCCGCTGAGGATCTGGCTGACCAATGGCCTCTGAGTGGATGGGCTTGGGATATTGAAAAGGCTGGAGGGTATCCAGACTATACATTATCAGTATGGAGTCTTGATATGCTTCAGTGGTTCTTTAACAGCTCCATTGAAAATGTTGAGTGGACTGCAAACTATTCTCCCATAGACGGGATTGATGATTTCAAAGGTTACCAAACTGTAGGAATATTGAAGTTTGCTAATGGCATAGTTGGTACAACCATGCTTGGGTCAACTGTAGCAAAGGGTCTGGATCTCAGTAGGTTCGAGATTTTTGGTAGCAATAGCAAGAATATCCTTGTTGATTGGATTCCAAGTAAGAACCGTGAGGTCTTCGATGTGACTCTATTTGGTAAAAACGGTGACGATCAGAACTGGCAAGTCGAAGGACCGGGTCCGAAAATTTGGGGACACAAGCAAATGATTGAACACTTCGTACAAGCCTGTCTTGGTAATGAAAAGCCTGAGTATGACTACAAGGCTGCAATTGCGGCACAGAAGTGGTCAGACAAGATTGTTACCGATCTTATGTAGTTGAATTTACCAAAATTTCAAGGGGGAATCTCCCCCTTTCCTTATTTTTTTGACAGCAATGTGTTTTCACTTCCATTCATGAACTGAAACTAATCCCTCTTCACTCTTCAAGTAAGAACCTTTTGAATCCAACCAACATCCTGCATCCGCAACTTGAACATCCAAATCAACATAAGGCTCATGGCTATGTCCTCTTATCAAAAATGCATCATCATCTAATCCTATAGTTAAGGTAGCAGCTTTTCTCATCATCTGATGCATTTCAGTTTTCAACTGTTGAGGTATATTAGCTATCTCTCTATGTTGGTCGAGTTTTGTGATAGTATCTTCCCAGTCCAATGCAAACTGTTCAATGGTATCCAATGGTTTCGAACATCTATGAGCCAGGTCCTCGAGAATACTTACTTTCCGAAGCAATTCCCATTCGTAAAGAAGTCCAGTCTTCACTTTGCCATTGCTGTTACCAAGCGGACCTGCAAGCTTTTGCTCTATTTCACTTTGAATGTCTTTAGTCAAGCTTCTCACTTGTGTCCTAGTCTTTTCAGGGAGGCTCTCTGCAAAACGATAGATAATATTCCACGCATCTGACAAGTCTTCATCCTTTGAATCTACAAAACACAACGATTGACTAAAGATTTCGTAGAATGGCAAAGCTGACCAATAATCTATCTGATGTCCATGGGTGAATTTCAACTGCAATCCATCAACATTCAACTCTAGAGTTTCAGAAACTTGGTCTAGGACTCCCGTTGAGTTTGGAGATTCAGCTACTACATTATTGCCTAGAAGATTGAGAATTGCGTAGTCATGATTTCCAGTAAGATAGTTCTTTTTCATGTCCAGACAGTTTAATTCTCTCAGAACATCCATATTCTGGGATAGTACCTGTGAGTTTGAGTTTCTCCATAAATCTAAGATGTCCCCAAGGAATACAAGTCTAGAAATGTCATCTTGGTTAGGTTCAAGAAACTCGTGGATGAAATCAATAAATCCTGACTTGTTTGATATCTGACTTCCTAGATGCAGGTCTGCTATTGCTATAATCAATTGGACCACCTAGTGACTATGGAGATGTTGTCCTTCCTCTTCTTCAGGAATGAAAAATGTGAATAGCTTGATGTACTCTATCCCTTTCAGTCCTGAAACCTTGTCAGCGAAGGCTTCTATTGACTTTCGATTTCCTTTCAATGTAATCACTTCTAAGCAGCGGTCTTGCGTTGCATGGACATGCACCGTTGAAACCACCTCAGCATGTGCATCATGTTGCACCTTCATAAGGTCCGTCATTAATCTAGACTTGTGTTTGTAGACAATGTTCAAACTAGCTATTGTGTTCTTATGATCGATTTCAGATTCCCATTCAGTTTGTGAGATGAACTCTCTCATGGCATCACGGATTGCTTCTGACCTTCCTATGTAGCCTTTCTTGTCAACAAGTCTATCGAATTTCTCCAATAGGTCTTCAGGAATTGATACTCCAAATCGCTTGAGAATCATGACACGAATCACCATTAATAGTAACACGTTTCTACTAAAAGTAACACACTTAAATGATTCTAACCGATTGTTCATAGAGATTTCTGGAGAAATTCAAATGCACGTTCCTGACGGGATACTACCATTATGGCTACAGATGACGTTAATGGTAGTCAGTGCTTTGATGATGACCTATGCTTACAGAAAGATCAAGACTAGATTTGACGAAAAATTGGTACCCTATATGGGTGTTCTTGCTGCCGTCATATTTGCTGCTCAACTAGTAAACTTTCCAGTGCCTCCGTTTTCGAGTGGCCACTTAGTAGGTTCAACCTTGCTGGCAGTCATGCTTGGGCCTTGGGCTGCTATGATGATTATGGCTTTGGTACTTTTCGTGCAAGCTCTTTACGGGGATGGAGGTATCTTGACCTATGGTGCTAACCTGTTCAACATGGGGGTATTCTCTGTTCTCCTGGGATATGCTCTCGCTCTACTTTTATTTAAGTCAGTAAAACGATTTATCTCAAATGAGAAGGCAACTATCTTTTCAGCAAGTATTGCTTCGTTCATCGTTACGGTTTCTGCAGCATTTGTACTTGGTCTGCAATTACTCACAATTGCAGGATTTGGCATTGAAGCGTTACTTGCAATCACTGGAGTTCACGTCATTGTTGGAATTGGTGAAGCAGTGCTTACTGCAGTAATTCTTCTTTACTTTGTAAAGGCAAATCCACAGCTGGTTTCTTTTCTAAGAGAACCTGACAGGGCGAAACAAAAGACCGAAGATGATAATGAACAGATTTCTGTAGAGTGGAAGAAGATAGTGAAGCAAACTGTCCCTATGGTGGCTGCGGCAATCATCATTACCTCAATAGTTATCCTCATGGGACTTGCATCTGAAAACCCTGATGGTTTCGAGTGGGCTCTGTTCGTGTTTGCTGGAGTTTCAGAACCAGAACATGGTTTTAGCGGAATTTTTGGCTCTCTTGATGAAGGTCAATTCCTCGATATATTCCTCGGATCACTTGGAATCCTGATTGCACTTGGACTTGGAGTAATGGTTTTCAGAAGGACAAAGCATGATGAGAAACACGAGTACACTGACAAGTTTCTTCTTCCATTTGATGAGGGACGAAGTACTCGAACCTTTTTCTCATCCACGGGAATGCTTCTTTCAGCAATATCACTCGCTGCTGTGATTTCACTCCAAAATCAGCTCTCTGTTGTACTGACAATAATTGGCGTAGTTTTCGCAGCTGGTTGGTTTGCAGGCACTCGCTGGAGAAGTGTAATCTCTCTTGCTGCGAAGTTTGAGATGATTATTCTCTTCTGGATCTTTTTTGAGCCATTCATATATGGTAGTACGGTCATACTTACAATAAACACGCCTTGGGGACCACTCTATGCATACTTAGAGGGACTATATCTCGGACTTCTCCTGGGCTCTCGGATGTTTGCCATTCTTTTGACATTCCTCGCGACCCTCTCCAAGATGCATCTATCGGAGTTCATCGAGGCCCTTAAGACACTTAGAGTTCCATCCTCAATTCTGGGTTCACTATTAATCATGTTCAGATATGTGCCGCTATTCTTGGAAGAACGGTCCCGAATGCATGACGCGCAACTATTACGCGGATATAGCCAAGGCAAACGCTTCGAGCGAATCAAATCCATGGGCTATCTTGTTGGTACGACAATCAATCGGTCTTTTGACAGAAGTACGAGAGTGTACGAATCCATGAGTCTCCGTGGTTTTGGTAAAGGGAAAACGGTATCGGGTCGAGGATTCAGACGCTCAGATGCTATTCTCCCGTTACTGTTACTTGCCTTTGTGGTTAGTCTTCCTTTTCTAGTTACAATTGTTTTGGAGGTCCTAGCATAATGACCTGTGCAATCGACGTTGATCATGTGTTTTTCAGATATGATGAGTTCAAAATGGAGGATATAAAACTCCAACTTCATGTGGGCGAACAGAAAGCTCTAGCTGGCTTAAATGGCTCTGGAAAGACGACAGTATTCAAACTGCTCTTAGGACTTCTTGAACCTGATTCTGGTGATATCTATATCTTTGACAGAAAGTTAACCAAGGAGAATCTTTGGGAGATTCGTCAAGATGTTGGTTTTCTCTTTCAGAATCCAGATGATCAGCTATTTGCTCCCACGGTTTGGGAAGATGTAGCATTTGGTCCTAGAAATCTCGGGTTATCAAAAGAGGAGGTTGAAGACCGCGTTGATTGGGCGTTAGAAAGAGTTGGCATGTCTAAGTTTGTGAACCGACCAGTCAATCAAATGAGTCACGGGCAAGCTAAGCGAGTAGCTCTTGCCGGAGTGATTGCAATGAGACCCAGCATCTTGGTTCTCGACGAGCCTTTCTCTGGACTCGATTTCAAGATGGTCACCAACATGATTGATATCATCCAGAATCTAAGACAGGAA
>JBHLRT010000046.1:0-8330 GCA_048882305.1 Candidatus Thorarchaeota archaeon | reverse complement strand
AGAATCTCAATCATCATCTCCCAGACCGCAACCATCTTGGGTTGGAAGTCCTGAACGACCAACACGTCCTCAACCTAGACGAACTTCCACGCCTATATCTAAACCCAAACCCGGAGTTCGAATTGATGATATGGAGCTGAAAGAGGACTATGCAAAGGCAATTCGTGTAGCCAGGCAAAAGAAGAAGCTATCTCCGGAGGAGCTAGCTCAAAGAATTGGAGAAAGAATCTCAACACTGCAATCAATAGAATCAGGACGTTTGAAACCAACAGGTAAGACTATACGAGGCTTAGAAAGAGAGCTCGAAATATCTCTTCTAGAACCAATTGGAACAGTACCGATTAAGGCTAGCAAAGGTACTAGTGTTGCTGGACCCACACTAGGGGACAGAGTAATTGTGAAACGAAAAATGTCCCAGAAAGCGCGTCGAGAAGATACCGAAGCGAAGTGAATATATAGTATTTGGACGTATAATATTATAGGTGTAAATTTCCACTGCGGATGTTTCGCTCTTATTTAGGTCAGTCGACTAGCCATATTACATACTTGGGTGATTACTTCAATGGTTCACACGAATTTCAATCACGACCTCTTCCGACTTGTTGTTGAGGAGATTGCCGGTAAGGAAGGGGTAGATGTATCGACTGTCCTGGTTAATGCAGAAGAAACCACTGATGAAGAAATCGCAACAAAGACTGATCTTAAGTTGAATATTGTTCGAAGAATACTCTATAAACTCCATGACAATCATCTTGCATCATATCGACGAATCAGAGATGCAAACACAGGTTGGTTTCTCTATTATTGGCGAATTGATCCTAAAAAAGCCCAGGCTTTAGTCAACAGAAAGAAACGAATGGTCTTGAGTCTCCTTGAACAGAGACTCGAACATGAAACTAATAACGACCTATATTCCTGTGTGAACCGTGACTCATCTCCTGTTCCATTTGAAGAGGCAATGAATCTCTCTTTTCGCTGTCCTACATGCAACGGACAACTTGAGTTTGTAGATAATGAAAGAGCAATCTCGTTTTTGAGAAAACGTGTTGAAGAACTCAAAGCTGACTTAGAAGCTTCTTCATAATGTTTCCATAACCTGTTCACATTTTCATCTACAAAAGGTACTTAGCCCTACCCAAGCACGTTAGTTGAGGTCCTCACTTGAAGAGTATCACTCTGTTACAGAAAGCCTATGGTGCTTATCGAGGTCGTTTATTGGAAACTATTCGGTTAGAAGTTTCTGAGATGGTTGCAGAACTCGATATTCAACTTGTGAGTGTAGGTACTGACAAAAAGGAACGAATCGTCGTTAAAATAAACGGAGAGGATGAAGAATTTGTTTCCAATGCACTTGCCAAAGAGTATGGCAGGTCTCTTCAATCAGATAGCTTAATCCCAAACAAAACATATCCAGGTCAGCTCATAGATGTTGGAAAAGTTGGATATGGTCTATATTCCGATTTGGGAGTCACTGATTCCAACCGAATGGATGCACTGATTCCGCTGCATCGGCTAAAGGAGCAGTTGAACATAAGTAGACCTCTGCGGACAATCTCAGATGCTTTTGTTCTGGTTGACTATCTTCCTGTAGATGTAAACATCACAAGTATAGATCTATACAACGAGCGAGTTGAAGCAGAGTTAAATCAATCCATAATAATACGCATTTCAAACTGGATGCAGGATGACCATGAACGTCTTCTAGTGTTTGGCGCCAATCAAAACCAAATTGAAGGTTCGCTGAAGAAAACAAACCATAGAGAGGATATCTTTGAGATAGAAAAACTCGGTAAATTCGAGTTTTCACTTAGATGTAAAAGAAGCACACGTGCTTCTGGAATACTTGCTGCAATTGGTCCCAGACTCAAAGGTGTTCCAATGCATCTTTTCATACCAAAAGAACTCAAGGCGAAAAGTAATGCCACGACTTGATATTTGGCTTGTAGAAACAGGTCAGTTTTCTTCTCGCCAAGCTGCAAAACGTGCAATCAAAGATGGATATGTTATTGTCAATGGCAAGTCATGCAAACCTTCAACCCAAGTTTCTGAGAAAGATAAAATCGAATTACTAAGAAATGATGCAGATGTTCCTCAAGGATATACAAAGTTGAAAGAGCTCGATGAGCGGCTTCAAGACAGCTTGGTCAGTAATAGATACACCGTTCTTGATGTTGGTAGTTCTGCAGGAGGATTTTTGATTTACTTAGCTGAAAAAGGCGCTAATGTTGTTGGAATTGAGATATCCGATAGATTTTCTGATGAGCTACATACAATTGTAGAAAAATATCCACAAATTTCAGTGATTTTTACAGATGCTTTTGAAATAGATCCCTTAATTATTTCAGATATTGGTCATCTCGACCTCCTTCTTATCGATGTAACAACTGAACCAGAGGGCACATTGAAGTTGATTGAAAGGTTCACACCTTTGCTCAAGATAGAAGGTCGAATGCTTGCTGCTTTCAAAACTAATTCTCAATCTGAAGATATTCCACTATTCAAGGAAACGATATCACAACTAGGCTATAAACGGATGCAGACTATAGTTCTAGACAAAACGCGTCAAGAGGTACATATTACTGCACTTCACCTGTAAGCAACTTTTTATTTGATTAGCAAACCCAACTCTCTCAGGGCCGCTAGTCTAGCCCGGCTATGATGTCTCGTTTACACCGAGAATTCCAGCGAGTCTTGTACTCACTGGCATCGAAGGTCGCTGGTTCAAATCTGGCGCGGCCCACCACTTTTCATCTCAATACCAAAGAGTTGAAGTGTCGGTATATTAGAAAGAAAAATGCGGCGAGTTCCTAGAAAAAGAGTGGAACAGTTCTAGCCTTACCAGGTCTGCGGGAGTAGCCAAGCCAGGTCAAAGGCGGTGGACTTAAGATCGCACAAAGACAAGGGGTCATGTGGATAAGATATCCACTCTCGTAGGAGTTCGTGGGTTCGAACCCCACCTCCCGCACCATTCTTTCTTGTTCGTACCTGAATTTCCATAAAAAAACCATATGCGAGAACTTGACTATGACCCTTCAAATCCTACTCGAATCAGCAGGACTAGTTCTACTGATGGAGCTGGGCGACAAGACAATGCTCACTACAATGTGTCTTAGTGCACAATATCGAAGACCTGGACTAGTTCTTGCAGCCACAATGCTTGCTCTTGCTGCATCATCAATTATCGCAGTGATTGTCGGTTTCATTTTATCTGAAACACTCTCAATCGAAATCATAACGTATGTATCTGGAATCCTATTCATTGGGCTTGGACTTTATACACTTGCCAGAGCCAACTCTGAGGTGCCTGATACATGTGACAACCCTGGTACTCTATTTGGAATGTTCTCTCTCGTTCTTTTTTCAGAGCTAGGTGATAAAAGCCAGATTACAATTCTTGCATTGGCTGCGCAATCTACTTCCATAATTTTGGTATTCATAGGATCAATCATTGGATTTCTTATTGTAAATTCGTTGGGTGCCTTGGCCGGAGACCGTGTGGCTGCGCGAATTCCACTAAGGATCGTCAAAATAGTTGTTGGATTTGTTTTTGTTTTATTTGGCGCCTTGGTAGTTTTAGGAGTTCTTTAAGCATTATAGTTTATGATGACGAAGCCTTTTATGAACCATTTTACCTCGTTCAGTTCGAACTCGAAGGTGAGGATAAAATTGAGTCTTGATAATTCGGGTTATAGTGGTCTGGCTCTTGAGAAGCTCTCCAGCTCTAACACCAAAGTTGGTGATACAATCAAAATCAAAAAAGATGGTGAGGAGTATGTTGGAGTATTAATGCCTCGTAGTCAAGTTGGCACTGATCAATTTC
Source organism: Candidatus Thorarchaeota archaeon (assembly GCA_048882305.1). GTDB lineage: Archaea > Asgardarchaeota > Thorarchaeia > Thorarchaeales > Thorarchaeaceae > SMTZ1-45. The sequence continues at coordinate 4,510 of JBHLRT010000046.1, read as the reverse complement.
ATGTCATTATCAAGCTAAAAAGTGGGTATAACATTGGTATAAAATTGGACCGTGATTCTGAAATAGATAGAATTGCAGCTGGTAAGAAGAAACGAATAATAATGTCCGAAGAAAAATCTGATATCGAGGGTCTACCAACAGCCTCAATCTTGAGTACAGGGGGTACAATTGCAAGCAAAGTTGATTATCGTACAGGTGCCGTAAATCCTGCCTTATCTGCACAGGACCTCTATGATACGGTTCCAGAGTTGAAGAACTATGCAGCAGTAAACGCCAAAGTGATAATGAGCGTCCTTTCTGAGAACATTTTACCATCTGACTGGACCAAAATAGCTCGTAGTGTTGCTTCCGAGATTAAAGCAGGATCAGATGGTGTCATTATTGCACACGGAACTGACACACTTGGATTTACAGCCGCAGCGCTATCTTTCGCACTTCAAAATCTCCCTGTCCCCGTAGTTCTAGTTGGTTCTCAAAGGTCCTCAGACAGACCATCATCAGATGCTGCAATGAATCTCGTTGGTGCAATTAACTTAGCTACAAAAGCCAATGCTGCAGAGGTCTTTGTTCTAATGCACGCGGAAACTAGTGATAGTTATCTTCATGCTCACCGAGGAACACGCGCTAGAAAGTTCCATTCAAGTCGTCGTGATGCTTTCCAATCTGTCAACGATTATCCATTATTCAGCGTGACTGCGGATGATGTGAAAGAACTACGAACTCCGTTAATGCGGCGAAACAAGGAACGAAAACTCTCTTTGAAATCTAAATTTGAAGACAAAGTAGACCTTGTGAAAACTCATCCTGGAATTCAACCATTAGCAATCGACCAGTTAATAGATGCTGACTATAGAGGGATTGTAATAGAAGGGACAGGTCTTGGTCATGCACCTGATCGTCTCCAGCCGTCAATCAAAAGGGCAATTGATTCTGGAATCGTAGTTACAATGACTACTCAGTGTCTGTTTGGACGGGTGGACATGAATGTCTATCGTTCAGGAGTTGAGCTTCTCGACATCGGAGTTATACCCTGTGAGGACATGATACCTGAAACAGCTCTTGTCAAACTCATGTGGGTTCTAGCAAATACGAAAAATCAAGAAGCTGCGAAAGAACTCCTAGTAAAGCCGCTTGTAGGTGAAATTGACATGCGTAGTGAGGAATCTGAGTATATTTCTAGACTCGGAGGGAGCTGAACTGGCGGAAGATAGATACGCGGAGCTAGGTCTGATGGTTGGACTTGAGCTACACCAACAGCTGGACACCAAACGCAAACTATTCTGTCATTGTCCAACAGCAATTCGTGAAGAAGACCCAGATGGGAGTTTTGTCAGAAGATTACGTCCAACTCAGAGTGAGATGGGTGAGGTAGATCCTGCTGCTCTTTTTGAATTTCAGAGAAACAAACGATTTTGTTACGAGTATTACAATGATACAACTTGTTTAGTCGAGGCTGATGAAGAGCCACCTCATGACCTCTGTGAGGAAGCAGTTGATATCTGTCTAACCATGTCTGAATTCCTCAAATCAAGTCCAGTTGACGAAATCCACCCAATGCGGAAAATCGTTATTGACGGGTCTAACACAACTGGTTTTCAACGTACAACAATCATTGCTAATGGTGGAATAGTAATCGTAGGGGACAAAAAGATAGGAATCCAAACTATTTGCCTTGAAGAAGATGCTGCAAGAAAAATTGCTGACGATGATAAGAACAATATGAGAATTTACAGACTAGACCGTCTTGGTATACCACTGATCGAAATTGCCACTGATCCAGATATTCGAACGCCTGATGAAGCACAGGAAGTCGCACTCGCACTAGGATTACTATTGAGATCAACAGGAAATGTCAAACGAGGTTTAGGAACAATTCGACAGGACGTCAATGTATCAATCAAAGATGGAGCAATCATAGAAATCAAAGGATTTCAACAGCTTGACATGTTATCAACTCTCGTCGAATTTGAAGCACAAAGACAAGAAAAGTTGCTTGAAATTAAAGACACCCTGAAAGCTCGTGGAATATCTGCAAAGGATATCAAATCAAAAATTGTTGACATTACTAGTGTTTTCGAGAAAAGTGATTCAAAGGTCATCAAACAAGCCACAAAATCCGGAGGAGTTGTATACGCAGTAAAGCTACCTGGTTTTGCCAATCTCATTGGTGTTGAAGTTCAACCAAATCGTAGACTTGGAACTGAGTTCTCTGATTATGCAAAATTCTGGGGTGGCGTAGGAGGAATATTCCATACAGATGAACTTCCAAAGTATGGAATTACTGAATCAGATGTTTTCCAAGTCAGAAAATTAGTCAATGCCAATGAAAAAGATGCAGTAGTCCTTGTTGCATCATCCAAAGAAAAGTGCAAAGATGCATTGGAATCTGTGATTGAAAGAGCCAGAACAGCTATAGAAGGGGTTCCTGCCGAAACAAGAACTCCATTACCTGATGGCACATCCAAATATGCTCGGCCAAGACCTGGATCATCACGTATGTACCCCGAAACTGATGTGAGACCGGTCAAAGTAACGCAATTGCTCTTGAAGAGAATCAAAAAGAACATGCCTGAATCAATTGAAAAACGAGAGAAACGGTTCATCAAAGAATATGAACTAAGTCCTGATCTTGCTTACCAAATCACTCGTTCTCAGAATCTTGATCTTTTCGAGCATATAGTAAAAGAAACGAATGTTTCTGCAACTTTGATTGCTGCAACTCTGGAGAACACAGTGGTCAGTCTCCACAGAGACCGTGTACCAACTGAGAATCTTACTGACAACCACTTTCTTGAGATGTTTCATGCTATTGCAAAGAAGAATATCTCTACAGAGGCTATACCCACAATTCTGACATTCTTCGCAGAAACACCAAAATCAAGTATTGAGAAAGCAATCGAATCAACTGGTCTGGGAATGGCAAGTAGTGGCGAAGTTGAGAATATAATCAAGAGAATCGTGTCTGAGCGAGAAGATTTCATTCGCGAACAAGGTGAACGGTCTGTAGGCGGACTCATGGGGATGGCCATGAAAGAACTCCGTGGAAAAGCTGATGGTAAGACGGTTAAAGAACTACTAGAGAAGGAAGTGCAAGAACTTCTGAAGTCCTAGGCTAGTCCTGAACCAAGGATAAGGTTAATTAGAGCTATCCAGAGTGCACGTTCGCCAGACTTCGATAATGGGTAACAAACGTGCCGCAGTGGCCTAGCCTGGTTAGGGCGCGAGACTCATAATCTGACTGGAATTCCCAGTCTAACATACGGGGTCAGTTCTCAGCCCGACCTCAGATGAGGCATCTCGAAGTCGTGGGCTCGAAATCTCACTGCATTTTTGCAGTGGGAAGAAACTCCCACCTGCGGCACCACTCATTTATCCAGCTACCGTTTTCTGAATAGAACCACTACAACTACCAGAGCTAGTACTCCCAGTCCAACAGAAGAAACAAGAACCAAATCTGTTGCATCATTAGGAATAGTTCCAGTATCTGTAGTTGCGGAAGTCTGTGTTAGAGTTGTACCTGTTAGATTCATCGTCGTAGTTGTTGAAACTTCTTCTAGTTCAATTCTATAAATTGAACCAGAAAAAGATAGAACGTACAACTCATTGCTTTCATCTATCCCAAAACTTGAGATGCCTATTGATGTGTCAAAAATCTCCACATTACTGACAGTAAATCCATTCTGATATTCAAGTGACCATATTCGACCAGAAACGAAGTCTCCATAGATGTACTTACCCTGAAGTTGGGTCAGTTCTGAACCGTGATACACATACCCACCTGTAACCGAATGTCCCAGATCATGTGTATACTCCCATATCGGGTCAATCAAACCAGTATCATCACACTCTGCTGAGGCATAACATTGACTTCCTTCCTTGATGTTCCATCCATAATTATCCCCACTTTCCACGATGTCAATCTCTTCTATCGTATTTTGACCCACATCTGCAGCAAAGAGTAAACCGGACTCGAAATCAAAGCTGAATCTCCAAGGATTTCTTAGACCATATGCGAAAATCTCCTCAGCAAAACCCATTGTATTTCCGTGAAATGGATTGGAATCAGGAATGCTATAGTTCAAATCAAAATCAGTCTGGTCAACATCAATTCTGAGTAATGCACCAAGAAGCGAAGTCTTGTTTTGACCATTACCCAATGGATCGCCACCAGAACCTCCATCTCCCATTGCGATGTACAGATAATCATCAGGACCAAAAGCTATCTGCCCACCATTATGATTCGTATATGGTTGTAGAATCTCGAGAATCACACGTTCACTCGTCATATTCGCTTGGTTCATGTCATTGACTTGGTACCTAGCAATAACTGTTCTCCGTGGATTACTCGCCGTATAATCGACAAAAAAGTACCCGTTTGACTCAAATTGTGGATGGAAGGCAAGCCCCAAAAGTCCCATTTCATTTCCTTCTTCACTCACTAAATGAGAAATGTCAAGGAAAATATGAGTTTCATTGACATCATGGGTGTTGTTGAACACACGTATCAGAC
>JBHLRT010000045.1:0-8446 GCA_048882305.1 Candidatus Thorarchaeota archaeon | reverse complement strand
GGAAACGATGGCAATTACTGATAATGGAACAATATATGTCGTCTATGATGACGTAGATCTCGCTTCGCCTCTAGGAGACGCTGATATTCGACTTAGCCGATCTATCGATGGAGGTCAGACGTTTCAAGAGATATGTAATATTACTGAGCAAGACCCATGGAGGTGCTTCCCTTACATAGCTCTGAGTAGTGAAAATGATCTATATACCTCATGGCTTTACATAGAGCCCGCAACATTAAACTGGGGAAATATTGAGCTCTCAAAGAGTTTTGATGGTGGCGTTACATTCCAAGAGAGTCAGTTCATTAACAGCGACGGAAACTACTCCACAGCAGCACCGGGAAAGATTACCCTTCCGGTGGCTAAATTTGATCAGAATGACAGACTCTACGTTCTTTGGGCAGATGGGTTTGATGAGGGGCAGAACTCCTTTGACGTTTATCTTCGATACTCAGACGACTATGGTGAAACTTGGAGTGATCGTCTTCTAGTAAATCCAACAGTACAAGGAAATCAGTGGAATCCTGAGATGACCATCGGGACTGATGGAAGATTGCACATTGTCTATTACGATGGACAAGAAGGTGACTATAGACCATATTACCGTACACTAGAATTCACCGGCGATGAACATGATTACCCAGTATTTGGTACACCGATTCCTGTTGCAAATTCGACGACTTCGAGCTCGTTTACAAGACCTGGTGAGTATATGGGTATCCAGTTGGACTCGGATGGAATACCGCACATCGCATGGTCTGATGGCAGGAATGGTGAGATGGACATCTATTATGCTCGTGGGATTGTCGAAACATCCACTCCAGCTCCATTAGAACCTGTAATTATTCTTGCTGGAGCTTCAGTAATATTGGTCATTTGTGTTGTACTGTACATACGAAGACCTCAAAGAGTGAATGCAACTAACTGAGAAGCAATTGAAGATATGATAGGCATACAAGTAAGTTGAATTCATCAATAAGGCATCTTCTCACGATGAAACTTTGGAAAATGAGAGGGTAACATAACAAGATACAGGTACTAGGGTAGTTTCCCTGGTCACCTGATCCCGTTGCCTATACCCCATGTCCATCCAGGATAGATGATAGAGGATACCAAGTTCGAAGGAAATTCAAATGCATTTCTATCTGCAATAACTTTTCTCATCGCATGTATATAGCAGCGCAATTCCATATTGTTATAATTGGAGAGAATTGCGTTTTTCTGAATATAATGTACAATGGAGAGAATGTAAAGCTAAGACGTTTAGAGCTTGAAGACGCAGATGCAATACTCGAACACTGGAATGAATATCAACTTAGACAATATTTCCCAAATCCCTTTCCCAAGACACACAAAGAGATTCAGAATTTTATTTCATCGAGGAATGAAGGCTTTGTGGGTCGATATGTCTTCACATTTGGCATTGAAGACAAATCAACTCAGAAACTTGTGGGATTCATAGATGTATCTAACATCAACTGGATCAGCGGTACTGGCATGATTGATAACCTAGTAATCTTTGATAAAAACGATAGAGGAAAGGGTTACGGAAAAGATGCGATGTTGGTTCTACTCGATTTTGCATTCAATATTTTAGGATTACATAATATCTATCTCTTTGTCTATGAATTCAATCAACATGCAATCAGTTTCTATGAGAAGATTGGGTTCCAAAAACTGGGATTTCTTAGAGAAGGAGCGTACATTAATGGAAAACGTGATGATGTGGCTATTATGGACATCATCCAGAGAGATTTTGTTCAGCGCTATGGTATTCTTCCGAAATGAAAAACCTCAAAGTCCAGATAGTACACTTGGAATAAATCGCTTTGTTTCCAAGTTCATTACCAGGTGGAATTCAAATTAGAACCTGTCTACTACTCGATAGAATCAACATAGAAAATATGATGACTCAAAAATGAAAAGGGTGGCTCAACAGTACAGGCAAGGGAAAGGTCCCGTTAGCCAATCCCCTGAACCTCTACTTCTTACTATTTGAGAATTGGTATGTAACATTTCCGTATTCCTTCGTTATATAACAGCTTTAGAGAGGCATCTTATCTTCCAGTATTGTTGCACGAGCAAAAATTCCTGTAAAGTTATCGTATTGCATTAGCTCAACATACTTAACCCTCTCAACTACATCCTCAACCAAGTTTCTCTCCTTGAGGGATAAGAGCATCCTTTTAGCTCCTTCTCCAGCGGCGTTTCCTACAGGAATAACTTTCTCTAACCCAACTGGTGGTAAAAGCCCAATGGTCATTGCACTATTTGGATCAATGTAAGTACCAAATGCACCAGCCAGTAATATCGTGTCAATGTCTGTGATGTCTACGCCCGCTGACTTCATCAATATGCTCGCACCTGCAAGAATTGCGCCTTTCGCGAGTTGTACTTGTCTGACATCGTTCTGAGTGAAAATAAGTAACTTCTCGGAGTTGTTTTCACCGGGTCTAGTGATTATGTATGCCTTTTCCCCTTCAAGGTCTATCACTCTATTCGATTCTAACATTTTTCCGTTTGACCTAATGATGCCTGTTGTTTTTAACTCAGCAACAATATCCACAATGCCTGAACCACAGACTCCTTTCGGTGTTGTATTACCTATAACAGTAAATTGAGGTGCCTCGTTGGAATCAAGAATCGACAGGTGTTCTATTGCGCCTTCCTGCCCTCTCATGCCATGTTTTATTGTCGCCCCTTCAAACGCACAACCTGCTGCACAAGAACAACAGAATAATTCTCCTTCCTTTGAAAGGATTATCTCACCATTTGTACCAACATCAATCCCAAGCATAATCTTGTCAGTAGAATCCAGTCGATGTGAGAGAATGAAGGCTGCGGTATCCCCTCCTACAAATCCTGCAATGTTTGGAGGAAAATATGCATTTATTCTCCTAACTGAAACGAGTCCCAGTTCATTACCACTCATATTGAGTGAATTTTTAATTGCTGGATTATATGGTGCCTTTCCTAGAGATTTAGTATCTAAGCCAAGAAGCAGATGGTGCATCGCTGGATTCCCTACAATTACTAATCTATGAAGGTCTTGATAGTCTACTTTTGTCAATGATGTCAGTTCCATGAGTACCTCTTCAATTCTCCGTAAGACTACATCTCTAAGTACCTCGGCTCCATCTTTTTCAGTGATAGCATAAGTGATCCGTGACATAACATCCTCGCCATACATAATCTGAGGATTCAATGTCGCTATATGGCCAATCTGAATGCCAGTATCTAAATTCAGAAGATATGCTACGATGGTTGTTGTTCCCAAATCAATTGCTATCCCTTTTTGGTTTTCAAACCCCTTATCAATATCCCACTCCATTAAACTCAGAGTACCATCTATGAGAATCTTAGCTGAACTTGCGGCGAGACCAGTCGCTACATGAATGTTTCTTTGAATTTTATGCTGACAAGCTAAGCGAATCCCATTTTTTATGTCAGACTCAGAAACGTACTTGGTGTCACTTTCAGATGGGAGTGGAGTAGGTTCAACAGAAACTTGGCACTTCCCACATGTTCCTTGCCCTCCACATTCTGACGGTAAATATAGACCTAGTCTACGCGCAGCATCTAGGATTGAGGTTGTTTCATCTACAACTATTCTGAGTCCAGAGGGTTCGAAAACCACAATCTTCCTAGACACGAGTTATCACTACCTAATCAATTTCTTTGAATGCAGTATTTTAGGTATGATTCACTTTCGATGCAAGTGTTGGACAGTTTATCATCATCCGAAGCAGCTATTAGATAGGCTAGATCGGTGATTCGATGCAATTGAAGTGTCTCCAATCCCGTTGAAACCTGCTCACTCATAAGGTTCGATTCGCCCCTCGGCGATTTCTCGTTTCAACCAGTCCTCGTAGGGTTCAAACTCAGGAGGTTTGAACTCAATTTCATCCAAGTCCTCAGCTATTGGATACTTGCCATATAGTCTGACAGCCTCCAGATAAGAGTGTACATTGATCGGAGGAGTATCTGCAGGAATCTGAATAGCATTGATCATGAAGTGACCGTTTCTACCTAATCCATCTATCATCCTTTTGACAAAGTCAGCTAGCTCATAGGGAGAGGCGTCTCTAATATAGCTAGCACTGCATGTTGCAGCAACTGGAGGCCATGACCCTTTCGCTTTGTTCTCCTCAACGAACTCCTGCATCACCTCCATTGGCCATAGTTCTGGCTTTCCCATCCCCATCATTAGGAATGGCATTCCCATCATCTCTTGTCCCATTCGGGACCAGCACCACTTCATAAGATTAGAATCGAACCTCTCAGGATTGTCTTCACAATAATCTCCAGATATCGCAGCCATGGCTGACAATCCCTTCTTCTTAGCCTGCTCCACTAAGTACTTGTTCCACGGGTATACAAATTCCTCAAGAATCTCTTTGCTAATGTTTGGTACGACTGCCCATGCATCAGCACCTATAGAATTCTTGGCACCGGTTTCCTCTTTCAGTAATTGAAGGTAAGGTATTAGGACATCATCTATTGACCACTGAAGAAGTCTATTGATGAACTCTGGATTCTTTTTGATGTTCAGAATGACTCTGGGATATGAGTGGATTCCACAGATAAAACTAAAAGGCGCACAGAAAAGACCACTGCACAAGTCAGAAATCTCTTTATTTCTCAGAATACTATCTATGACAAATCCTACTCTTCCCCAGTCCCTCTCGATTGGCAACTTGACTTTGTCCATGTCTTCTGGCTTTTTGATTAGTGGATCACTCTGATCAATAGTGTTCATATGGTTCCTACTTCTGATTAGCTTCCCACCAAGCGCTTCAACTTCATAGTTATAGACCTCTGGGGCCATTCCCATGGGGGTTTCAAATCCATACCATTTTTGGACGTTCATCTGTACATTAGTGCAATACGCCCCATCTTTCTGATGAAATCTTTCAGGATCTGCTTTGGCTACAGTCATTGTATGGACATGAATTTGTGCAGTCCCAAGGGGTATATGGTCGGGTTTCCCCATCATTGCTGCTACAGACCTGCTTCCAGGGTTTAGTTTAATGAACCGAAGTCCCTTAGCATAGAGTAGTCCTTTAATCGCATCTCCGGTGGAAGGCACAATAAAACTCATCTTCGCACCCCCATCAATTGCAGAGCTTTCTCAGCAGTTTCTATTCCATCTATTCCCCATGCATCTGCTCCCAACTGCTTTACATATACTTCACTTGTCCTCACGCCCCCCATCATCACTTTCACATCATCTCGCAACCCACTATCCACCAAAGCTTGAACATAGTCTTTCATTGTTGATGCAGTAGTGCTCATGTAGGCACCGAGTCCTATTATGTCTGGCTTGAACTCTTTTGTCTTCTCAATGAACGTTGAGATTGATACATCTACACCCAGGTCAAGGACATCAAAACCCGCTCCTTTCAGCATTGTTACGACGATTGACTTGCCAAGATCATGCATGTCTCCCTCAACAGTGCAGATCAAGAATTTTCCAAGTTTTTCTCGATTTTGAATTTGTGGATCTTTCTCCAAGATGTTCATGGCGGATTTGAAAGCTTCTCCACACAGCACCACATCCGAAAGAAAGTACTCATTCTGTTTCCATAACTCTCCGGCCTGGTTTATACCAGGGATAACGGCGTTGTTGATGGCATTTAGGATGTCAGCTCCTGAGTCCAGAATCTCCTGTGCCAATTGTTCGGCTAGATCTGGGTCTCCCTCAACAATCGCCTGTTTTAGACTCTCTAGAGTATCCATACACGCGACACCTCACACCAGTATTCAAAGCAATTGCTTAGTAATAAATTCATCTTTTGAAAAGATGAATATCAAAATGAAAAGGGTGGCTCAACAGGCGAGGAAAGGGAAAGTTCCCTGATTACCTGACCCCGTCAATTGCGTACCTGCAGACGCATCACAGTATCACGTTCTCGAACAGCAACTGGTTGGAATCCGCGTTTAGTGTACATGCTCTGAGGCCCTCGAAAGTGCGCGGCATCATTGCTTTCGGGTTCATTGCGAGGGTAACCTTCAATCCATAATGCACCGCGAACAGCTGCCTTTGCAATCACATGGTCAAGTAGGGCAGATGCAACTCCATGTCTTCGATAAGGTGGAGCAATTACAAAACACGAAACACCAATTACTGATGCTGGTTCAGGACCTTCCGGATCAACCAGTTGAAAGTGGTTATAGTCACTACGCAGAGAAGCGTTTACCCATCCCACTGGTTTACTATCAACATATGCCAAGTATCCGTAAGTTTCCCCTTTTGATAGACGTTCGACCATGATTGACCGTGTTTCTCGCCATGGACGTTCGGGATTCTCAGCTGTCGGAGGTACATGTGGTTCGAGACAGTAACAGGAAGCCCAATCAGGATTACCCGCGAAACCGTCATGATCGAAAAAAAGCAACCAATCATCTATGGAGTCCTTTGTGACTGGATGGATAGTGATTTCGCCGATTTCTTCTTTTCTTACTGTATCGCCTGTGAGTCGCTCCACTGCTTCTGCGTAATTGCAGGCATAATTTCGTATTGCCTCTTCGGGATACTCCCAAGAATGGTTCTTTTGACCATGTACTACAAAAACATCCGTAAGTGTTTCTAGGTTTTCTGCTTCAATCACTTTATCACATTCAAAACATTTGACCTTCATTTTTCATTCCTGCCTAGTCAAGTCAATTACGTATTTCTGAAAGCAATCGAGGAAGAAGATAAACCTGACTTCAGCGCATCATAGATTGACGTTTGTAAAATGAAAAGGGTGGCTCAACAGGTGAGGAAAGAGAAAGTTCTCTGTTCACCCGACCCAGCACGTCTTACCCGTACTTCGTATCCATCTAAGATTGGTTGTGCCCATCGAATCATTAGGATTAATTATATCGGTTATCTCAAAAAGAGAATTTAGGGATAGCGTACGCTAGCCCCTTGTTAATTTTTCATATTCTTTCTCAGCCATTCCATCTAAGTACTTTCTTCCAGGGTAAACAAATGCTAAAAGATAATGTATCACGACGGCTATTCCCCATCCTATTAGCGGAAAGATGATCCATGGAAATCCCATACCGTTGAAATACCAGATAGAGATGAGAATGCCATTGATGATTATATAGAGCGCGATGTTGATATAGAATGAAAACTTCATTTCAGCCCGTTCTCTCGCTTCTTTTCTTAACTCATCATTTTCAGTCATTGGAATCCTCAAAATAAAATCTCAAATACGCCTATAATAATACTACTTTTCACACGCATCAGCTGGATACATATATTCAACTACAAATATTGTATAAGGCGTCTGAGAATCCCACAGAAATGAGAAGTTCAAGTCTTCCCAGTTCAAACTATGAAGGTGTGTACTTACTGTACTAATTCTCTCTCTAGTAACATTCTCAGTCATCATTGAGCATGATCGCTCCGATTCTCCCTTCTTATGCAGAGAGCTTTCAAGTTTCATTCATCATCCTTCCGCAACTCTTTACCACAGAAAGAATATAACCGTGTAATGGGGCATTAAAAGCACTGCTATACGAAAACAAAATCTAGCTGGAAAAGATACTCCGAAAGTGTTTACAGATGCAGGAATTGGACCTTCAAACAATATCAGCTTTAGTGGCAGCAGTGAGTGTGGTTGTGGGCGTGATAATGAGCGTCTTTTCCATTCTTACCTCCACTAGAAATTTCAGCAACTCCAGGAAAGCTCAGCTCTTCTTACAGCTGAGCGAGAAAGCGGCAGAGGAGGACTTCATAAACAAAATATTTGAATTCTCTGGCTGGACGTGGTCCGATGCCAACGAGTTTAACACAAAATACGCCACAGATGTCGATGCATTCTCCGTCTTTGTTAGTATATCAACTTACTTCGATAGCATGGGCACTCTAGTCAGAAACGGTCTAACAGAAACTAAGTTCATGCCACGGATGATGGCTATATCATTGGTACAATTCTGGGAGAGCATATTTCCAATTGTCAAGGACCTAGAGGCAAGGTGGGGAAGTCCAGGACTATACGATAATATTGAGTATTTGTATCATGAAGCCATAAAGCAGGGTTACTATCGCACAAGCATCACATGGACTTCATCGAAAGAGTCGCAAACAGGGAAATAAGCTGAGGAGAATAAAGAAAGGAAAACCACCTCTCAGATAATTAGAAAGTCCACTCATTAATAGCTAACTTTTACAAAAGAGAAAGGGTGGCTCAACAGTACAGGCAAGGGAAAGGTCTTGGTAGTCAACCCCGCCCGATTGCCTGCACCTCTTTCACAACCCCGAAAGGAGGTGATTGCTGGAAGCGTGATGACTCTCATTCAATTCTCAAAAAAGTTGATTTTAAGATTGATAAGTGGGAATAAAGATAGAGCTTGGGAGGAATTTCATAACATAGTTCTATCTCGATTCAAGTATATTCGTAATTGTGATACTTACCGAAGAATCTATTCAATTCATCCACTTCTTCTTTTA
>JBHLRT010000044.1:0-8454 GCA_048882305.1 Candidatus Thorarchaeota archaeon | reverse complement strand
CAATCTTCTACCAGTCAGATGTGCTTGAGGTGCTCGATATCCTAACGGAGTTAGGAGTGAAAGACGAGAGAATGCAGGAATCGATTGATCTCGTCATTTCAAACCGTGGAGAGGACGGCAGGTGGCTTCTCAAGAACACCTTCAATGGCAAGATGCTTTGTGAGATTGATTCTAAGAACAAACCCTCTAAGTGGATTACACTTCGAGCCTATAGAGTCTTGAAACGTTATCTCAGTTAGGGTTCTAGCGACGTTCTTCAGGAATAGTTACCTTATATCCAAGTCCAGTATGATTACTTCTCATTTCTCTGAGACCGTACCCGAGTGCATAACAGAATATGGTTGGTTCTGGAGTAAGTTTGATGTAGCTATATTCAACTCCTGAATCATTTGCACCAGTTTGCACATTCATCCGACCAATTCTTGACTGACTCATTGCCGTGCGTCCATCTACGTCATCGCCTGGGAGAATCTGCGCAGTGCCTCTAAACATGACATAGCTCGATGGAGCAAACCGAACCCAGTAATGAGGAAATGTCACAACAAGAGACACATTTGGATTCTGTTTGATGTTCTTGACTTTGACATACTTTGCTCCAGAAATGCTGTAGATCGCAAATGGTTTCTCTGGGGGGCTAACAGCATAGATCACTCCAGTGCTGTGCGGTCGTCCCTTGGAATCAATTGTTGTAAGAACCCCAAATGTCTTCTTTCGAACATGTCGTTCAACAAAATCAAATGTGAATTGTGACAAATTCGCTCCTCCAAATTCTTTACTCGTTCAGTCGCTTATTCATTGATTTATTATTCTTGTAAATATTGAGGAACTCCTTGAATAGTGTATCATAGAGTTCTCGATTATCTGGATTTGGTTCGAATGTGTTTGAGTACTGAATAAGGTTGGGAATGTCATCAAAGGTACAAAAACCAAGACCAGATGCAGCTATGAATGCAGCTCCCCGGGCATTAGCTAATATCGGGTCCTTGACTTGTCTGATGGTTCTATTGAGAACATCAGCGAAAATCTGACACCATATGTCAGACTGTCCGCCGCCACCGATAATGTTCACAGGATTCATTTTTCGCTTAATGAATTTCTCAATTAGCTCAAACAGCCAACGAGTATTGAAAGCGACCCCTTCAAAGACTGCGCGTACTAAATCTTCTCTATTCACATGAAGTGACATATTGTGGAATCCTCCTCTGAGTGTGTGGTCTTCCACAGGGGTTCTTTCTCCATATAACCAAGGTGTGAAAATCAATCCATTGCTTCCAGGTGGGGACACTTTCACGATTTCATCGAATTCCTGATACACCTCGGGATTTCCCTTTCTAGTTTCATCATCGGAATAGAACACTTTGTCCCTGAGAAATGTCAGGCAAGCGCCAGCACTCTCCTGCTCATTGGCAATGAAATACTTCCCCGGAATTGATGATGGTACAGAGGCCATGTTGTGAGAGATGTCAGTTTTCTTGAACGGAACATGGCATGTTGTCCAACTACTAGTCCCAATGTAGATATGACCCTCAAAGTCGCGTACTGCACCTGAACCAATGATTGCAGATTGGAGGTCGGGTGAACCTACCACCACCGTCGTGTCTTCTCGAATGCCCAACTCCTGAGCGATCTCAGGTTTAACTGGACTTAGAATATCGACGGAACTCATCAAAGGAGGAAGCTTGCCAGCATCGATGCCCATTTTCTTGATGAGACCTTTGTTATAGTGGACATTATTGATATCACGTATATCAGTGACCCAATGTAGCATGATTGAGTCGTATGAGGCTGCGAATTTTCCGGTCAAACGTAGATTCATGTAGTCTTTTGGCTCTAGAAACATGTATGCAGAGTCATAGACCTCGGGATGTTCATGTTTCAGAAAGAGTATGTGAGCAATTGGGTCCTTTCCAGCCTTTGCAGGAAGTCCTCCGGTGCTTCTCAACCAACGTACGACATTGAGAACTCCATAACCTGAGATGTTAATGATGCCTTCGTTTATCTTCCTGATATAGGGTTCACCACGTGAGTCCATCCAGATTATCGCATTATAGAGATGATGTCCCGTTTCATCGACAGCGACTGTTCCAGACCACTGGCTTGAAACACAGATAGCAACAATCTCTTCAACAGGTACTATGTTTTGAGAGAGAAGCCGTTTAGTAGCGGTGAGGAATGCGTTCCACCATTCATCCGGATTCTGTTCAGCACCTCCACCCTCGAAGATATACAGGGGGGTTTCCTCGAATTCAAATCCTAAAATCTCACCACAAGTGTCAGCAAGAGTAACCTTCATAGCTGAGGTTCCGTGATCCACTGCGATTACATACTTTCTTTCTCGCTCTGCAGTCATATTCCAAACCTACAGTTTCTAATGGTCAAACCGACATATATAGAGTGGCGCAGTTGAAGTTACATCTTCAACTGCTCGATATTTCCCTTTTTGTCTATAGACTCGATAATTAATGGAGACCCCTTACCCGTCATCCCATCAAGTTTGAGATGTTCTTGCATAAGTCCGAGAAAATCCAGAGGATTAACACATGCTTCAGGTGGGAGTACTCCTTTCTCTGTAATTTTGCCCTTTTGCATTAGAATAGCACCAAAGGCTGCAGGGATTCCAGTCCCTTCGCCCATTGACTGACCTATTGAGGAAATTTGGAAATTGTACTGCTGAAACTCCCCATCCTCAATCCCTTTCAGAGTAATTTTCAGACATCCACGTTGTTCCCCAAAGTTAGTTTCCTTCAGAATGCGTTCTCTCTGCGTGATAATATACGCAATCGCATAGTCCCGAGGCGTGACTTGAACTCCAAATACATCCTTAGGCTCCTCACTTATCGCACCTTTTCGAACCACATCCTGAGTCAGTTGATAGTACTCTGGAGGGAGTACACAACCCAGGTTGGTCACTCTCCTGCATTTGATGTATTTTGGCAATGTTATGGTTTCAGGGTGAGGGTAAGGATAGCAAGTGAATGTACCAATCTGGTGGAATTCGACCTCTTCCCGCAGTGCAATACCATCCTCAGAAAAGTAATCGACTGTGGTATACTCTCCTTTCAGAAACATAGGAATTGGTGAGGTCATACTGTGGATTCGATGAGCAACCACTGCTGGACCCTCCGATGGCTCGCCCCCGTGAGCATGAAGGATATCGATAGAATCAACCTCGTCAAGCATCTGGTCTGCACAGAACTTTGCTAGAAGATTTGCTATGCCTGGAGAACTACCCATACCAATTAGTACTGAAATTCCAGCCTCCTTCGCGTCATCGTTCATCTGGAGAAGTTTCTGAGTTGCATCCAAGTCATCACAGACATCAACGTAATTAATCTCGGAATCAATAACCGCTTTCACGATGATTGGACCAAGTTTGTAGAAGGGGCCGGAGCAATTGAGAACGACATCTACATCTTGGACTGCATCCTTAATCATTGTAGGATCAGTGAGGTCTACCAGATGTGATGACAGGCAAGGGTCTCCTAGCTCCTCAACATACTTGTCTGCAAGCTTTAGGTCGATATCACCAATGACAACCTCATCAAATTCCTTGGATAAAACAAGAGCCTTGACAGCTTGAATACCGACTATCCCACATCCACCCAAGACAATGACTCGAGTCATACTCTCTTGGGAAATTTCCCGGTATTTAGATACTTACTAAACCAGCCAAATCAGAGAACCAACGTGTGAGTCGTTTTCGGTGTCCATGGATACTGGGTAATCAGATAGTAAAAAATCAGATCTGACTCGTCCCTTTGAGTCGAACTCAACGCCTTCCATTTCAAGTAGAGCACGTTTCATTTTAAGACCGCCTTGGAACCCTCCTAAAGTTCCATCTGAACGAACTGCACGATGACAAGGGACTACAAGTGGGAATGGATTTCGAGCCAATGCGTTGCCCACTGCACGTACGCCTTGAGTGTTAATTTGACGAGCTACCCACCCATAACTAGCGGTCATCCCTCGAGGGATTGTACGCTCCATCATCAAGACTTTGAGTTGAAAGGGATAACAAACTGATGTGTCAAGAGAATCCATTGAGAGTTTCATGTGTTCACCATTAAGGTATTGAACTATGTCATTGATCAAACCCTGTGTCTTCAGAGACTCGGCTTCAGTTGATTCAGGGTAAAGTTCTTTGACTCTTGCAAGGAGGTCTTTCTCTGAACCAGGCAAGAGAATGTGCACTATCCTACCATCTTCTACACTTCTGAAAACTATCCCGCATGTGCCTAGAGCTGTGTCAAATAGTGAATAGAACATAAGTTGTGAGAATACATACCACTAGTAAAGGAGGTCTCTCGGATTTATTGAGTAGTTGATGTTGCATCAACAAGTTTTTTTCTGCAGGCGGGCGGCAACTCCTGTCTGGTGAAGTAGTTTATGGTTAATGATACCGAACACGCGATTGATTGTATAGTGTGTGGCACGGAACTAGTATATGACAAGAGTGCCCGAGAGCAAACATGTGTGTACTGTGGTGAAACGGAAACATCACCAATCTACTGTCCGAATGGTCATTTTGTATGTGACACCTGTCATTCAAGTGGAGCGGTTGAACTCCTAGAAAGACTCGCAGAGCTTGATACAAGTACTGATCCAAAAGAAGTCGCTGAGAAAGCAATGTCACATCCAAGCTTCAAATTTCATGGTCCTGAACATCATGGTCTAGTTCCCGCGGCTATTCTAATAGCGATGAAAAATCGGGGAATACTAAGACCAGATGGGTCCCCAGTAACATTCGAAGTTGTCCTTGAGGGGATCAGACGAGGAATGAAGATTCCAGGTGGTTTTTGCGGTTATGCAGGAGCATGTGGAGCTTGTATCGGTGCAGGTGTTGCAACAGCTCTTTTTGTCGGGTCAACACCGACGAAAGGTCCAGAACGAACGGTCTCACATAAAGCCACAACGAATGCGTTATATCTCTCACAGGATGGACTCAGACGATGTTGTAAGAGGTCGACATACTTTGGACTGACATCTGCAATGGACCTCCTCAGAAGTGAGTATCACATCGATCTGGGAGAGTCTCCGAAGCACAAATCCTGCAAATTTTCCGTTAAGAACAGAGATTGTGAGGAAGAATCATGCCCCTACTACAAAGGGAGCGCATCATAGTTCTATTGGATGGTTAACCATTCACCTACATCTAGTTCGAGTAGTTCGGTAGCAGGTCTGTTTTTTGCTGCAATTTCCAGTGTGTTATAGCTACCAGTAACAAGGAATACACCTGTATCAGGACCATATCCATATGTTTCATAGAAAGGAAGTTCTCGCTGTTCATTCCTGATTAGCACTTGATATTTTGTCTGTCCTAATGAAGGAAGGTTTGTAATGATGTTTCCGAATTTGTCTTTTCTAACAACCTCACCTTCTCGACCTTCAAGATGAAACACCAATGCTTGATCAAGACCAGGCTTAAGTTCAGTTGACATAACACCAAGTGTTCCAGCTTCGTGGTATGCTGCTGCCTTTGCAAAGATGTCCCGGCCATGAAATGTATTTGACACTCCTTTGTCAATCAGAATCCTATAGACACGTTCGATTTCGTCTTCTGAGGCTGCTGGAAAGAGTAACCCATTGTCTGGTCCAACATGGATATAGTTCTTAGTCACAACAATAACTGCGTCACGGGCTGTACCTACTCCTGGGTCTATCACTGAAACAAAGACTGTTCCTTTTGGAAAATACTTGTAACTCTGCAAGAGAATCCAAGCGCCTTCACGGATGGATTGCGATGATACTGAGTGAGTGAGGTCTACAACTTGAGTGTCAGGACAGATAGAGTAGATGACTCCACGCATAACACCAGCATATTCCGAAGCACCGAAGTCGGTCAATAACACAATCATTTTGCGTGTCGCCTTCATTCAATCTTTATCAAACGGAATTCGTTGTAATCAGTTAGGACTCGGATGTAGCCACGAAGCATCTTATCTACTCGGCCATCACCGGTGTCAACTCTCAATATCTCCCCAGCAATTCCCTTGAGTTTTGCAGGAGTACAGATCACGATTATATTGTCCCTGCCTACACGTTCTATTATCCCAGGGCTGATTTGTTGGTTACCTCTTCCAAACAGCATTCCCTGATGACCAATTGGCGAAACTATTATCCATGTCTTGCCAAAATCATCCACCGTGTCAAGAATCTTATCTTCATTGACATCTCTGTGGATTCGTCCGTGCTTGTAAATATCAACACCAAGAGTTGTTTTCTTCACCTTAAGTAAGTCTGTGACAGTCTTTACTGTAGTGCCAGGACCGAGAATGTAAGTACCATCCTTGTCCATCTCCTCGACTACAAATTTCGCAATTGCCTCTTGGGCTTCATGTTCGTCAGTAGTTTCGGGACTTGCTTGTTTAGCTCCCTGAAATCTTGCTGGAACAGAGGGGCCAGTCAGATACCCATAGAGGTTGATGATGAATTGGTCTTTTCTAATGGCTTGTTCATCAGCATCCATGATTTCAAACTCTGCAGTCTGTGCGACATCTTCATAGACTAGTTTCACTACTTCAGCTGCATCAGCAGGATTCACAACAAATATTCCACTATACATCTTCACACCTGATGGAACACCAAGAACCAGCATGTCCTCAAGTTCGTACGAGTTCACTGCATCCAGAACATCTCTAGCTGTGCCGTCTCCACCAACAAAGACAAGGAGTCGGATTTCTTCTTCATAAAGAGCAAGAACGCAGTCTTTCGTGTCGTCAGCATCCGTAGTGTTTTCAATCTCAATCTCAATGACTTCGTGCCTAAGACCAGCTTCTTGTGCAACATCTTCTCCCATTGTTCCAGGACACGTGATAAGTCGAATCTCGTCCCCAAGCTTTGACCCAAGAACCGATTCCAAAGCAGTAAGAAACTCAAGGGCTCGACTTGGAGCTACAGGTGTTGCACCTCTTTTGATAGCCTCCTCTACAACGCCATCAGTACCTTTCAGACCGACGCGACCACCCATTCCAGCTATAGGGTTCACAAGCAGGCCAATGTTCATTTACTCGATTCAACCTCAGTTCAAGACAGGCACATCTGCTCTAAAGCAGTTTTGATTGGTCAAAATCGAAAAGAGTTGCTCCATTGATAGTCCTGCGGAAGAACTTAAGGCATGGATTATCATTGTTTATCCAATATTGTGGAGGCGCGCGTAGTTGAAGGAAATGACCGAGGAGGAGTTCAAGAAGAGATACTTTGAGATAGTATCCAAACCACTCCCTGATGATCCAGAACAGATTGATTTTCTGTATGATCGAATTGTTACCTTGATTGAGTTCACAGTGAACCGGGCGGAGTATTATGAAAATATCAGACAAGAAAATGCTTCAACCTCAAACACCTTGGTGGCTTTCGCTCTTGCAGGCCTAGGTCTTGTTCTCACACTCATAGCCAACAATAACTGGACTACTCACCCATACACCTACATCTTTGTACCGCCTTTGATAGTGCTTCTGATTGGTGGAATAATCTGCGTTATAAAACATGATCTAGACTCAAACTTTCAGTATCCTCACCAGAAGTATGACTGGATTGAAGAGCGATGGTACTTCAAGAAGAATATTCCAGCCTTTGAAAAGATGTTGAGTGACACCATACCTGATGAAACTCAAGTACAAGGCGCTTTCCTCAGCGACCTCGATAGGGAGTTCACTAGAAACCACGTCTACAACAAGAGGGATGCAATTCCACTTGATAAGGCAAATCTAGTAATTCTCTATATTGTGACTGCATACAAGAAGAGGTTTGCCAAGTTCATATCAAAGGTTCATACTTGGAGCTTCATTATTGCAGGAGTCGCTATGACACTGTTCACTCTCATCTACGTGTTATTTGTGATGTCTTAATCACTTCAAAGCGCCTACTTGGTAGGCTGACAATATCCAGAAGGAAACCCTCACCAAGACCTCTTCAATGAACTTCTCTCGATTGTCCGGTGTAACATCCTCAGGCCATCGGTTCCGTCGATACTCATCAAATTTCTTGAATGTCTTTCCCCACTTCGTTGTGAGTGGAATCTCCACACGCCTATCGCAGACTGTATTGAGTGCTCTGATGAATGTGACAAAGTCAAGGTCTAATTTCACAATCCATTTACGAAGAGCTTTGAAGAAGGAGTCCGACCTTGCCTCGCCCCATTCCAGTTTTAGAACTGCATCTCTGTTTCCACCATAGATCCGTTCAGAGTTGAACGAACAGTCCTTGTCGAAGTCACATCGGGCACGGAGATACACCTTACCCTTTGTGAACCACATGAAGATCTCATGCTGCCCCTTTTTGCGCATCATTTCCTTGTGGTCTTCAACTGGGAAGATGAGCTCAATCATCCTACCTTCCTTGAACTTTCCGCCTGCTTTCAAATACAACTCAAGAGCCCAGGACAAGGGCGGGATTGCATTTACTGGGTGAGACTCTTCCGGTTTGCTCATCGTTATGACTCACACTATCATTCTC
>JBHLRT010000043.1:0-8527 GCA_048882305.1 Candidatus Thorarchaeota archaeon | reverse complement strand
TTCATGACAAACTTGTTGATGCTGCATATGATATCATTGATGTGACTGGCTCTGAATCAGAAGTAAAACTCGCACGTGAAGAACTTTCAAAGAACAAAGACATTCTCGACTCTGGTCACTTCTTAGATATCCTTCTCCTATATCCCGAGATTGAACTGGAGAATGAGAACGGCGCAAGAGTTATCCACTTGAATTTTACCGAGAGGCAGCCTCTATCGAATCTTTACTTCATGAGAGACCAGCAAGCAGTCACTGACAAAGGAATTTTCCTATCCCGAATGAGCAAACCCCAAAGGCAAAGAGAACCTCTCGTCACAAAACTATTGTGGGATGTCTTAGGTACTGATATTACACATGCTGTTAAATCTCCAGGAACCTTCGAAGGTGGAGATTTCATTCCGCTGAAAGATTTCGCTCTTGTTGGCGTGGGCGATCGCACGAATAAGTCTGGAATCGAACAATTCCTGAAAAATGGTGTTGGTTTTGATGAAATCGGGGTTGTTCACCAGCCAAACCATCCTCTAGTTCCAATTCAGGAGGCTGATCCTATGATTGACATGCACCTTGACACCTACTTCAATATTGCATCAAGTGGTGTCGCAGTTGGTCTAAAATCACTCTTGAAACGTGCAAAGGTGGATGTCTATACACGAACAGGACCAGGTGCTTATGAGCGAGATAATACAACTACAAACCTACTCAGCTATATCACAGGATGGGGTTTCGATGTGATTGAACTAACAACGCTTGAGCAGATAAGCTATGCATCCAATTTTCTAACAATCAATGATGGTACAATCTTAGCTGTTGAAGTTGAAAGGGACATCAAAGATGTTCTATTTAATCTACAAACTAAAGCCAAAGCAGATTCTGCACGTTATGGAGCTCTTTTTGAACAAGCACAGAAAGATTATCAATTTCTGAAAGACGAGTCAGAGTTTTTCCCTCATAAAAGAGAAATCTATCAACACGGAATCGACGCCTACCCAATGGTTTTGAAGAACCTCACTGGCGGCTACGGAGCAGCTCACTGCATGACGGCAGCACTAGAGAGGAGGTGATTGTATTTCATTACATGGCTTTCAGATGACCAAGTTAAGATGGCCTAAATCAATAATGAGATACTTCCAATGCGCTCACCACAAATGGAGAAACATCGGCAATACAAAAGAATTAGACAAACGGTGATGAAAAACATGCAACGAATTGAAGACCTAATTGAAGAGTGTGGAAACGCCAAGAAAATGGATTTGAATAAGCGTGCGACAATTGTACTTCAGATGATCGAACACACTATTACCTATCCACCTCTTGAAAGAATTACAAAAGATGACTTGGCTGAGATTGACAAATGCGTTAAGGACCTTGTAAAAGACCTCAGAAAGAATAAACAGTATCTATTCAGTGTAAGAATCTCTAAGATCTGGGGGAAGAGAGAGCATCTTTGTGAGTTGGCCAAGTTGTGGCATCAGCTGAAACATGACTACATGGATAACATCGAATATCATGAAGAAATAAAGTGGCTACGAAATGAACGCAAGAAGCTAGAAAGAGTCTGAGAGTCTGGATTACGACATTTCGAGCAAAATGAGGATGCAATCGAGACCTGATGACGATGACCGATTATAGTAAACGGAGTGAGGGATTAAGCACAGCCACTGCAATCACCTTTGCAGTAGGTACACTGATTGGAGCTGGAGTCTTTGTTCTCAGCGGATTAGTCATCGATACAGTAGGACCAGGAGCTTTGGTATCGTATATTATCTGTGCAGTACTGGTAGCTTTTTCAGGGCTTTCATATGCATCACTCGCAAGTATATTCCCTGAGGATGGAGGTGGCTATCTTTATGCTGAAAAAATGCTGGGGAAGTATCCTGGCTTCTTGACAGGCTGGATTATGTACATTGCCCAACCCATTGTGCTGTCCTTTGTGCTATTAGGATTTGGAATCTACCTTAACCTGCTTCTTTCAATAAGTGTTGATCCTAGAATTTTCGCTGCAGCGGCTCTGATACTAATCACTATTGTAAACCTAAGAGGAATTGCAGAGGCAGGTAGATTCGAGCTTGCCGTTGTCGCCACAAAAGTATCAATCCTTATTCTATTCTCCCTTGTAGGTTTTCTATTTCTTCAGGTATCAGTCTTTAATCCATTTCTTCCTCATGGTATGCCTAGTGTTTTTCAAGGAGTTACGATGGTCTTTTTCGCGTACATGGGTTTTCAAGTAATCACAATGATGGCTGGTGAGGTGAAGGAGTCAAACAAGAAAGTACCAATCGCGATGCTTGCATCAATTGTGATTGTGGCTTTGGTCTATGTTGGTGTGATAGTCGCATTACTTGCCGCGAATCTTCCAAATTATGGAAGTGAAAGTGTCTTTGACGCGGCAGTGACATTAATCGGACCAATAGGTGGTGCTGTTATAGCTCTTGGAGCAGTCCTATCTACTTTGTCTTCAGCCAATGCACTCACAGCAGGCGCATCAAGAATAGTTATGGAGATGGCAAGCGAAAAACAAATACCCGGGCGGTTTGCTAAACTTAGAAATAGGCAGCCCACAAATGCAATCCTTTTAGGATCGGCTGTAGCTATGTTGTTTATTTTTTATGGTGCATTAGACTCTATCATCGAACTTGTGAATAGTGCACAGCTCATTGCGATGTTCTTTGTGAATGTAAGTGCATTTGTCCTGACAAGGAATGAATCATATATCGAGTCTGAAAGAGGTTATTTCAAGTTACCACTTGGACCTTTGTTCCCAATCCTTGGAGCTATATCATGTATCCTTATTTCACTCACTCTATCGCCACTAAGTATCATCCTAGGTTTCGTAGCATTGTTCGTTGGTTCTATTCTTTATTTACTTGAGGACACGTCTGAAGGAGAAAAAGAGGTAGAGAATATCAAAGAAGCACTCAAGCGGTGAAAATGCAAGCAGCAACTTGAGAACTAGACTAAGATTGTTGAATCTTCCAAAAAGCCTTTGTTTAGGACATCTCATCTCAGTATATGTTGTGATACATCCATGGCAAGAAGAGTATCCGTTCTTGCACTAGTTGTAATGACATTGTTCCTAGGTAGTGTCACAGTGATGTTATTCTTTGTGGGTTCAAACTATCCAGAACGATATGCATCTGTTCCCTCAGAGGAGGTTTATGATACTAGTTTTTGGAATCTCACGAGTGCACTCACACCACCTGTGGATGTATATAATCACTCATCAAAGAACAGTATAGTCGAGTATCAAAACAGCAGTGTGTCGGTTGATGAATGGTATTTTGATTATGTGAGTGAGGTTTACAATGGCTTGGAAGTGATGATTAATTCTGTGATTCTCTCAGAACATAATATCACCTCTCCAAAGCCCGCAATTCTCTATCTTCATGGTTATGGTGAACAATACTCGGACTATCTGCAGATGCTTAGAAGATTCGCCGCTGCGGGATTAATCGTCATGGGGATTGATCAACCAGGTTCAGGTAATTCCACAGGATTCCCAGTATTGAGTCCATATACCTTCTTGAATGTCACTTCCGGACCTGAGGACTCTAGTCTTTTTCACTCTGTTATGGCTGCTGCACGTGCAGTCACACTACTTGAGTCATTACCATTTGTGCGAACAGATGCAGTAATTGTGGCTGGGAATTCAATGGGTGGATTAGTTTCTTTCATTCTGTCAGGAATCGACTCTCGTATTGATGGGACCATTCCAATGATTGCTGCAGGCAATTTTCTCAACTCAATGCTTTCCGGCTCTCTCATTAATTTGGTATTAGTACCCACATACAATATTGGATCCACAGAGATTGATAACATAATCAAATGGTTTGATCCACTTGCCTACGCAAGTTTGTTAACTAAACCTACTTTGATGATGTTTGGAACAAATGATCAGTTTTTCCCAATCACATCACTGATGGATACAGTAGATGCAATACACACTGACCTTTCGTTAGACATAGTTCCCAATTGGGGCCATGAGGTTCATCCTCACTGGCCTCAAAATATCATAAGATGGATTGGTAATCACTTCGGAGATGGAGCCTTACTACCAAGCTTTCATCTATCCATCAATAGTCTGCAGACTCTTCAAGGAGGTACTATCAAGACAGAGATAGAAGCGACTGATACGGATATAGTCCTTTTATGTTGGAGGTCGAGTGAACCTGGTGCAGTATGGTTATTTGATGAGTTGAAAGCAGATGATGGTTCCTCATCTAGTGTCTACACCGGAGAGATAGTTCCACTGACTATTGGAAAGGTACTCTTTTTCATCATAACTATCCAAGAAGACTCAACCTATATTTCATCGAAAATTTTTGTTGGAACTGCAGGTTCTATCTTGTTTCCAGTGTTGCTAATTATATCTAGTATAGGGATACTCATCGTCATCCATTTACACATGTGGCGACCTGGAAAGCTACATCTGATTCGAGAGGTTCCCTATTTTATTGGAATATTCACACTTAGTTCAGGATTCATTCTGCCTTTTGTCATAATTGAAGGAAGAACAAGTCTGTCCTTATTCGAATTCATCGAGTTATATGGGGAGAGTTTTCTGTTGAGTGGATGGTTTCTTCCATCTGCACTTGCAGCAATCTGTTTTGTTCTCTCTCTATCAGTATTTCGACACAGATTCCAATTTCATGCAGCGTTTTTGGTCTGGTTACCGATTCTTATTGTCATGGTTATCCTTTTCGTAATTTTTAGTGGAGTATTCTCGTTTGCTGGTGATATCCTTTCAATCAGGTCTGGAGTGGGATCTTTTGCATTGATAGCTGCAATACCAATAATGCAGATTCTGGACAAGTTATTTAGAAACCGCATTAAACTTCCAGAATTTCAATTTCAGTAGGAGTAGCTTGAAAATTTGGTGGACCGGGCGAGATTTGTTCCGAGGTGGGGAATCCCCATCAGGCTTGAACTCGCGACCTCCTGAATGCGAATCAGACGATCTACCAGGCTGATCTACCGGCCCATTATCCAGTCCAGTCAGCAATTGCATATCTTAAGAAGTTTATCGGATTGTGATATCATCTCACAGTCACAAGTCGTTTTATTCTATTGAAGAGCAGTAATGATTAGTGATTTACAATGCAAGTATTTGATCCATATGATCCATCAATGATTTTACTTTACGGGCTTATTGTTACAATTATCCTCTTAATCTACGCTTCCAGAGTTCGAAAATCATCAAACCCGATACCAAGACCTGATGATGTCAGCAGCATGGTTGGCGGTAGAGTTGACGAGATTACCACTGGTGCAGTTCAGGAACCTATGCTTGACCATCTTGTGAGCATTGAAGAAGAGCGAGAAGAACATGAAGATGATGAACTCTAGAGTTTGGAGTATTCAGGTCACACCTCGATACCAAATGCTTCAGAGAACCTCTCAATTCTCACAAATTCTCTTAGGAATTCCATTCCCTTCTGAGTGAGAAAATATACTCTATTATCGTTCTCTGGATTTCTTTCTTTAATGAGTTCTTTTTCTATTAATTCATCAAGATACTGAGTTAATCGATCATGAGACAGGTTAGCAGCATAGAGAATCTTCGTTGGACCAGCTCCTTCATCACCCTCCCTCTGGATGGCACGCATCATATCAGCTAGGATGCGCATCTTTGAGCGATAGGCCCGCTTTTTACTCATTCTACTCTGCCTGCCTGGACTAGCAACACCAAAAGTGACAAAAAGCCCAGAAGCTGAGCGCCTTGACTCAGCAGATAGAACCCAGGGACTTCTCCAACTTGCGCCATCAAAATGTGACTCAACAGAAGAAGGAAGAACCCAATTAGGACATATCGTGCAAATTTACTTCGTGTGGACATATAGTTCACAATTGTCTGCAGGACAACTACAACCAGAACAATAATGGCAATAACCTCGAGGCTTGGATCAACTAAGAATGTTGCCATCAGCATCGTACTGCCCCCTATCACATCCTGAGGATGTCGTCTAGGAGGTCTTGTTGCTATTACAAAGAGAACATAGGCCATGATTCTCGATGCACCATAAGCGATTGTTACAATTGTTATCACTGTTCCTCCTGCATCAAAATCTGTGCCAAAGCGTATGAGAAAGTACCATGTACCTATGACCCTTCCAAACATACCTGCGGACAGAACTAAGAATCCAGTAGATAGGTCAGACAATCGCTTTTGACCGGTGAGATTGTATGCTTTGGTGGCATAGTAAGTCACAATCAATGCAATTATTCCACTGATGGATTCGAAGACTAAATCCAATCTGATTATTGCCAAACCTGCTTGCATTTGGTGACGCCTGCCCTAATTTTATCACTTTTTGGTCTTATTATGAATGGATGAATCATCTATGGCTTTTGGATGAATCTATGACATATTTTGCGGATAGTTTTCCTAGATGAATCATCCTGATAATTCGTTCATCATTACTTTATATCCAAACTTTCCTACTTTATCTTAGATGGAATCTATCGACAACTGCAGGATGCGGTCAGTTCTTCTGAACCGCTGTGAACGGCGGGGTAATCCCCCGCCATTCCATCACCTTTCTTCTATTCTTTCTCCAGCTTTGCTTCAACCTTATCTAATCGGTCCTTGAGGTCTCTATTTTCTTTCTGGAGTTCTTCAATACTCTTTTTCAGTGAATCAATCTCTTTGGGTTCTTTCTTCTTGCTGAGACTTCGTATTGCAACTCTTGCCCTTCTCACCAATCCACTTTCTGCAGCAGTTTCCGCCACCTTTGATAATGCGGGGATAAGTGCAGCGTCCTCATATGTTGAAGTTGCTGGAATTGAATACTGTTGTACTCTGTACGAATTATCCTGAATGGATTCTTCCAAAATAGAACGAATTTCAGGATGATCTTTCTTGTAGCGCTTTCCGAGTCTGGCAAGAATTCCTGGTATATGCCTTCTAATCCAGTCACTGGTTCCAAGCGTGAGATATTGTTTTGCGATGTCAATGACTTCTTCCTTCTCCGTTTCTGCGAGACCCTGAAGACATCCAATCTCTATGATATCATGCCAACTAGTTGGACAATCCTTTAGATATTTGGACAAGAAACCAAAAGCGTCATCATGTTGTGTCTGACCAATAGCGGTTCCAGCAGCTGCAGCAACAAAATAGCTATCTGTATCATCAAGCAGTTTCTTGAGAGCTTCAAAGGCCTTGTCACTCTTGTAAAACTGACCAAGTGCAGTCGCCACAGCTGTTCGTGCCTTTGAATTCTTTATTGAAGTTGCTTTCAAGAGCTGATCTAACGCAGCTTCTGTTTTCAAAGATCCAAACACTTTTGCTATCTGAACCTGAGTTCCCCAGAACTCCTCCTCAAGAAGGGCTTTTCCAAGGGCATCAACTGCCTTACGAGTGGCTTTTTTGCCTAGGGCCTGCGCGGCTTTAATCTTCTGTATTGTATTAGTCCCATTGAATAGCTGTTCAATCCACATTGGCTCTGGCTTTTCTATATCCCAATCCATTAACGTTGCATAATCTGGATCAATTATCACCTGTTCTGGCTTGTCTTTGATTGGATAATAGAATCCATGAATTCTCTCAGTCACTTTAACTGTGTACCTTTTTCGTGCTCCACTGTTACTTACAACCTCTACTGTTAGCGGGAATCTGAAGACATCGGGAGTCATTCCATCGTCGCTCTTCTGAGTCTGTTCGATTCTTACTTGGACATGCCCCAAATCATCATCGTGTTTGACTTCGATTTTGCACTCTGGATATCCAGCTTTGTAAAGCCATTGTTGGAAGAACCAACCATAGTCCTCTCCTGTCATCTCAGTAAACAGGCTTTCAAGGTCGTGCGTGTATACTGACTTGTGTGAGAATCTAGTCATCCATTCTCCAAGTATTGTCCACCAGCGGTCTTCACCTACTAGGTGTTTTAACATATAGTATCTCCATGCAGCTCCTGGGTATAGGTGTGCATCAAAGACATCTGATCCACGTTCCCACTCGTTCTTCACAATAGGTCGTCGGTAGCGCTTCTTGTCTTCATCGAAGTATGACTGTTGCTTGCCATATTGGTCATAGAGATATTCCTCATCCCCTTTATCATGGTGTTTCCACTCATTCTGCATTTGAGTAGCCCACCCTTCATTTAACCAACCATGAGACCATGTACGACACGTAACTAGATCGCCTCCCCAAGAATGAGCTAGTTCGTGAGATACCAAACCATCAGACTCAGAGTCCTTGTGTGTTTTTTCATCATGAAGAGTCGCATCCGTCTGTGTGGTTGCGCTAGTGTTTTCCATACCCCCTATCACAAAATTGGCTGCTGTTACTTGAGCATACTTTGCCCATGGATACTTCACGCCTAACTTAGATTCAAAGAATTTTACCATTTCAGGAGTCTTTCCAAAGGATCGATAGACGGTTTCTTTATCCCATTTTTTATGAACATAGTAGCTGACTTCAAGACCATCCACATTTTCTTTGTATTCCACATACTCTGAAGCCGCTACCGTCATTAGATAGGCTGGAATTGGCATTTCCTGTACCCAATGAAATGTCTCTGTTCCATCATCG
>JBHLRT010000042.1:0-8677 GCA_048882305.1 Candidatus Thorarchaeota archaeon | reverse complement strand
GACTTGGCAGCCCCAATTATGGGAATCAGAAAACAAAGGACAATAAGGAGAGGTATGATTGATAGAAATAGAAGAGAGATCACTGCTAAAACAATAGACATGAATAGCTTTGCCCTCGGGTCAAGCCGATGAACAACTGAATCTTGGCGAGTATATTGGAAAACTTCAAGAAATGACATCTCACCGACCTCCCAAGACCTTCATCACGACTTCTTCCAAATCATCCATCAATGTGAGCCTTTCAGGAACCTCAGGAAATACTGCATGCAGATGTCTTGCTGTTTCAGTTAACTGTGGGCGTGTAAGAGAACATCGCTCTAATACATCATCATTACTCAAGACTGAGTTAGTTATGCCATCGGCAACAATTCTACCATTAGCCATAGCAATCGTACGTGGAAAATTCTCGATAACAAACTCGATGTCATGCGTAACTACAATCACAGCTTTGCCTTTGTCGTTCAATTCACTGAGCATTTTAGCAAGATTTTCTTTTTGCCGCGCATCCTGACCAATTGTTGGTTCATCTAAAGACAGGACCCTTGGTTCTGTAGCTAAGACGGTTGCTAGTGCAACACGCTTACGTTCACCTCCAGAAAGTGTGAAGGGAGACCTTTCGGAGAGTTCCTCTAGACCAAGACTGGATAGTGTGCGTTTACATCTATCCTTGGCTTCTTCTTTTGAGTAACCTAGGTTTTCTAGACTGAATAACACTTCTTTTTCAACACTATCTAAGAAGAGCAGATGGTCAGGATTTTGCATCACAAGTCCAATTTGGCGGGCTAGTTCAGCAACCGAATAGTGTTTGGTGTCTACACCATCAAGAATTACTCGACCTTGGTCAGGACGAAGTAGTCCATTGAGATGTTTCACAAGCGTAGTCTTACCCGCGCCATTACTTCCGACTATTGCTATTCGTTCCCCGTCATTAATCTGAAGAGATATTCCGCGTAACGCAGTATACAGACCATCATAGGCAAAATGTACATTCTCCAGGAGAATCATTTCTGTTTGACCTCCTGGACAAGTGTTGCAAGTTCGAATCCTGTGAGAGGCACTTTGTCTAAAGTGATTCCATGTGATCTCAACCGTTTATAGAGCTGCGTCGCTTTCGGAATGCCAATGCCAATTTCCTGACACATCTCCATGGTCAAAACATCTCGAGGCTCACCGTCAGCTACAACACATCCTCTATCCATCAAAATGATGCGAGAGGCATCCTTTGATACGAGGTCTAATCGATGTTCAACGAGAACAACAGTCAGGTCACGTTTGTTCAAATCTGCAATAATATCAAGAATCGTTTTAGCACTCTGTGGGTCTAGATTTGACGTGGGTTCATCTGCAACTAGCACTTTGGGTTTGAGTGCCAAGGTAGCAGCCATAGCTACACGTTGTTGCTCCCCCCCGGACATTTCGTGGGGATGTTTTTCTCGGAGATGGTCAAGGTCTAACATCTCTATAAGGTCTTCAACTCTCCGACGAACTTCTTCAGGTTCAACTCCAAGATTCTCAGGACCAAAAGCAATCTCTCGTTCAACATTTAGAGTGACAAGCTGGTTTTCAGGTTGTTGAAACACCAATCCAGCTGTAGATGCGAGTTCAGCAACATTATGCTCTCTTGTGTTCATACCATCTACTATGACATTTCCAGCAATGTAGCCACGATGGAACTGAGGAACAAGACCATTGATAGCACGGCATAATGTTGTCTTTCCACAGCCACTCGGTCCTGTAATAACAACGTATTCACCTTCCTCAATCTTGAGGTTCACTTTCCTTAGTGCCAGAAAGTCAGCTCCCAGATACTTGAAGCTGAAATCTGAGAACTCTATCAATGGCATACCAAGCATCCTCCTAAGCTGTACTCTCACCTGAACTGGATATTGCTTCGACAGCATCCCTAATGAGCTCTACCGAATGCTCCATTGCTTTCTCAAGATTCACTTTACCGTTGGCCCCAGCAGCATTAGCATGCCCACCACCCTCGCCTTCGATTAATAGACCGATTGGTTCCATGACATCAGAACCAAGACTGATACCAGTCTGCTGAAAGAATTCCCTTGTGCTACGTGAACTTAATCTTACGATGTCTTTGGAAGGGCTTCCGCCTACAATAGCAACATCAGCTCCTAAATCAATAAGTCCTCGACAAGCGCTTGCTTCGAATGCTTTGATCTTTGATGTGGCTATAATCCAATCCCCAATAATATGCACCTTCACTCGTCCTGCAGCCTTTAGTCTGGCGATTCGTTCTGACCTATCAGGTTTAATCAAAAGGGACCTAACACATTTCTCATAATCAGCGCCTGATTCAATGAGCTTTACTACTGTTGAGAGCGTTTCTGAGTTTGCATAGAAGAAACGACGAGTGTCAAAAAGCATTCCTGTTAACAGCAAATTTGCAGTGTCTGCACTAATCTTGATTCCTAAGTCGGAGTAGATGCCAACCATTATTTCACAAGTGGATGATTTTTCTTCATGAATGAATTGATGTTCAGCTATTTGATCGATCTCAGGATGTCGCTCATGGTGATCAATAACTATAGTCTTGTTGGGAGTATCTGGGATATCTTGTAATGAATGTCCAAGCTGAAATCTACTGTTGGTATCAAGGAGAATAAGGAGGTCATGTTGCGTTTCAGGCATTTTCAAAATATCTATCTCAGGTTCAAAAATGCTCAACACTTGGTTAGAGAGGCGGCTGGTATCATCAGCTACAAGTTGAGGATTTCCATCAGGATTGAGTGTTTTGCATAGCCTGGCAAGGGCAATCATAGAACAGATCGCATCCGGATCAGCATTCTGGTGTCCAAGAATTAATGGATTCTTAGAAACTTTCAGAAGAGAACCAAGACTCACTTTTTCTTCATCTCCGTCAGCTGATTCTCAAGCCACTCTACCCCAAAGTCTGTTGCATCCTGCAACAAATCATCAAGGGAATGACCAGTATCGAACAGTTGGTTTATCTCAATTTGGATATCTAGGTCTAACTGACTATCCACTAAATCCAAAGTGCAGCTAACGAATAAAGTATCAATGCTCTTCTCAGGTATTATCTTTAGAATGAACTTACTGACTTGTGTTTCGCATTCTTCTGCTAGATGCTCAATGACTTCCTCAGACATTTCAGGAAGTCCTATGCTAAGTGTAGGACTCATTGCTCTTATTGAAGACGAAGATTTCGCTTGGAAAGCTCAAGCTGAATTGAATTCTGAAGTTCGGTGAGTTCGGGTGTAAGAGTCTCAAGCTTCTTCTCAGCCTGTTCGATACTTCTCTCAAGACCTTTGGCGTCAGCTTCTAGTTCTTCAACCATCGACGGCTTTTCAACTCTGAACATGACCTGACCAACAGCTTTGTAGGTCACAACATCGTCAGGCTGCTTTTTCAGATTATCAAGTGTTTCTTTGATCTGTTTGACCCGCTCCTTGTAGGTCTCAACCATGTTAGCGAATGCTTCCTGTTGACGCCTAAGATTATCATATTTGCGAAGGTCTTTCTCCAATTCTGGGGGTATGTTCTGTGCCATAATTGATGATCTCCTCTCTTCACAGAAGACTCATTTCAGATTGCGCCCTGTGAGTTGGGACTTAAGCGTTTTGATTTGTCAGTGTCAGCTGATTTGCTCTATGGATTTAATGCATGCTGAAACCCAAGCAATGTATGAGTTCATTGCTGCTCTCAGAGCAGTAATATCGGCTGCTTCAACCTCGATGACTAAAACAGAGCCACGTAAAAATACCTGAGTAGTGGCTCTATCAGAGGGACCAGATTGGGTTTCAGGTAAAAGC
Organism: Candidatus Thorarchaeota archaeon; assembly: GCA_048882305.1. Lineage (GTDB taxonomy): Archaea > Asgardarchaeota > Thorarchaeia > Thorarchaeales > Thorarchaeaceae > SMTZ1-45. The sequence goes on along the minus strand of JBHLRT010000042.1, from coordinate 4,886 downwards.
GCTGCTAGCAATATCTCTGCTGTTTCCAATGAGTCAACTGGAATTTCAATCACCGATTTACCAGCAATGATGCTTGAATTCATTCTATTTGTTCCTCCTAAAGGAAGTTACTCTGATTCTTGGTCCTAATTCCACACTATTCGTGGAAAAGTAATGTGTCCAAAGAATCTTTCCTGAGGGCAAATCTTCTAACCAAATAAATGACCAATTCTTTTCAACTTCAATATCTTCTGGTTTTGTTGATTCTGCAGCTGTAACCTCGAGAAATGAAGCTAACAAATGACCGAGATCTCTTGTTTTATCGCTACAATCGGACTTGATGAATACTCCAGCAATACCAGCAACTCTACTCTTCTTGGATGGATTGACCTCGCGAATCAATTTGCCGCTCTCTATCTTTACTGACAACACCTCTTTGCCATTTGAGGCGGTAAAACTGAGGAGACTTGGATTACCTTTCCACATAGAAATCACGAGAGCAGCATTAGCATCAGATTGTCGGATCCTTGCTACAAGTTCAGCAAGACCCATTCCTCCTCGGTTGAATCTTTCAGTTCCATGAAGTACCGTCCATAAATCGCGTGCAAAAGACCGTACTCTATTGGAGGTCTTCCTTGAAGTTGTTATTAATAGACTAGGCAAGATAATTCGGCCTGAAATCACTCTTCCTCAATAGGAGTTTCCGCATCTTCAGCTGTGACTGTATCTGCATCAATTACTTCTTCTTTCTCAACATTTGGAAGGAAATCAACAACATCTTCGATGTCTTCATCATCTCGTAAGGCGAGAAAATCACCTGATACTCGTTGGGCAATAGCACGTTTCGCAGCCTTCCCAGCATCGGTGAATGGAACATATGCGCCTCCTGCAAATATCAAATCACACTTTGTGCACTGCCATAGTCCAACAGCTTTTCTTTTCAGTGCTCTAGTCGCGCATGACGGACAGCGGGTTGGTTCGTTCCTACGGTTGTCTATATCAAGGACCCTACGGCGTAGTTTAGCACCATATCTTGATCCGAATCTTCCTGTGCTACCAACCTTCTTGGTTCGTGCCATTTTGTACTCTCCTGTTGTTTATACCCCGCTGAAACGGAGTCAGGCTGCAGGACCTATCAGTCGCCCAGCAGTTCCTCTTATTATCTTATCTATCTGTAGAAAGATTAGAGATGATTAGGATAAACTCCTAATCACCTATCTTGCTTCATTCTACATTTTTTGCGGCATCTTCGATTAGCTTTTGAATGTCTTTATGAGATTCTAAAGCCATTTCCATAGCCTGGTCTATTAGTTCAAGAGATATTGGACCTGATCCACCACCTTTCTGCAAAGCAGTGAAGTTGTCATTCTTGTCAACTGCCATTGTAAGTCTGCAATCCTGAGCGAATTCTTCCTTCAAAATTGTATCAATGATTAAACTATCATCAATCTTTGCTACTGTATGCTCAACTGCAATGTTGCTTACTGGCAAAGATAGTAACTCGCCTGTATTTACAAGAGTGCCATCTTCCAATTTCATCTCAGGATATTTTGTAGTGAGTAAAGCAACGTTGACTGCAATGGAGGATGCATCTATTAGGTTACCATCGTATTCCAATGGGTAAACGTCAGCAAATACCATGTAGGCCTTCTTGCCCTCCACAATGCTAAGCTTCTTGACATCTACGGTTTCAGACTCTCTTACACCGCGATCAACAACACGAGCTAATTCAATGGCATCTTCTTTTGGAGGACCAAGGTCGAAAAGTGGTGATGCTATTGGAGACATCTCAGCTGTAACCATTGTGACTCCCTCATCAGGAGAATCTGGATAAGGTTCTCCAACGAGAACTTTCACACCAGCAACAACGGAGGTATTACCTAATCTCACAAGCGCAGAGCCTTCAGCTTTGGCTGGTACAACATTGGCCTCAATCTCAATTTCTCTGTATTCGTTAAATGCACGACCATCAATCCGTTCACCTTTCTGAAGTAGGTCTGCAATAAACTCACGGTCAATGTGGCTAAGTGTTTCAGTGCTATAGTCACCCATTCTATTCATCCTCCATCAATTCAGATTCACCAAGATCTGTTTCTAGGTCATCGTCGAATTCATCGTCATCTTCATCATCGTCGCCATTGTCGGGACCTCTCTTAACATACGCTTTTCGAAGGGCATCTTTTTGTAGTTCATGAAGATATTTGCAGGAGTTAATCCCCATCTGCATTGCTTCTTGGAGCTCTTCTCGAGTAAACGATCCATCTTGCTGTAAGAGTGTGATTTCCTCTGTTTGTGGTATAATTGCCATTGGTACGTCACCTTGACCGTATTTGTCTTCTTCATCTCCAAGGTCAACGATAAGTTGTCCATCAGCTTTACCAACAGCAACAGCAGGAACTAAGCTTTTCATTGGAATTCCGGCATCAGCAAGTGCAAGAGAAGCTGCATTGATAGCAGCACAGCGAGTACCACCATCTGCCTGTATCACCTGAATGAAGACATCCACTACAGCCTTTGGAAATTCCTCAAGAAACAATGCTGGCTTTAATGCGTTTGCAATGACCATCGAGATCTCTTTCTCTCTGCGAGAAGGAGCGGGTCGTTTTCTGTCTGGGACAGAAAATGTAGCCATTCTGTATTCGACGCGTAGATACGCTCGGTCGTTCAGCGTCAAGTGTCTTGGATGTAGCTCTCTTGGGCCATATACACCAGCAATAATGTAGGTTTTCCCTTGACGGATTGATGCTGAGCCATTTGCTTGTTTGAGTACTCCAACCTTTAGCTCAATTGGTCGCAGTTCATCTGGTCTTCGACCATCTATTCTCAAGCCCTCTGGACTAATCAAAAAATCGGGCTTTACTTCAGGACTCATTCTTCGGTCACTTCCTCTTTCTGTTTCTTTTCTTCTACTGGTTCTTCTTCCTGAACCTCGACCTCTGCTGGTTCTTCTTCCTCAGCTTCTGTCACAGCTTCAGGCTCTATTTCAGGTTCAGGTTCGGGCTCAGGTTCTGACTCAGCCTCAGTAACCTCGTCTGTTTCAGTTTCCTTAACCTCTGTAACTTTTTCTGGAACACTGACTTCTTCCGGTTCAATTTCTTCAGTAGGCTCACTGCTGCCCTTGATCTTACTCATTTCTTCAGCAAGCATCTCACTTATCCGGTCTGTGAGTTTGGATGTATGTGCCTGGGATTCGATTGTTCTGAAGGCTTTAATTGCCAACCTCAGAATATCTGTGCTAGGCGCACGAATCCAAATTCGCCCATTCTGGCCCACCATAGTTTGGATGTTGAGATGATCTTTGATCATGTTAATCATTGAACCTCTTCTTCCAATTATTCGGGGGATCTTTGCAGGACTTACGTGTAGAATCATACCTCCGCGTAGGACCCTGAGTCCGCGACCCTTCATCCCTAAGAAAGGTCCACTACTTCTGTCGAATGCGATCACTTCTGCAGCAATCACATCTCCGATGTCCATGTATTCGGATATGTCATCAGAGTAGGGTCTCCTCAATGCGTTGTTAGCATGAAGAGATGCACCATAGGGACCTCCAATGTCTACCTTCCAATTATTACCTGCAACTATTGTTATTGTACCAACTACCAAATCTCCCTCTTTCGGGATGTATACACCCTCAAGGGCCACAACTTTTACCGTGTTCCCCCTGAGTTCGGCTAAACCCACGAGCGAGGAATATATCTTGCCGCCCTCATCATATGTACCAAAGGAAGCCCTATACCTACCTTCAGCCAATAGCTGACCTGGGACGACTACTTCACGTTTTTGGAAATATACTGCCAATTATTAATTCCCTCATTTTGTAATGATTATAATATTCAATCTTTCATTCTTCATTTGCGCTCATCTGACGACTTCGATTCTAATTTGCCCCTTCGTCAGTTTATTGAGTTCATCATAGAGTTCCTGTCGTTTCTGAGCAGGAAGCTCAACAAGCCCAGTCCATGAACCATCTTGGCCCCATGATTGTGATTTAATCACTCCTGCTGTCGCAACCATGTTGTATCCCTTACCAGAGTAAGCAGCTGGTAAGGTAATTTGGAGTTTTACACTCTCAAAAGAGATAGGAATTATGACACGGAGTGCTTTCACAACAGTTGGAATTTGTTCATCCACATTAATGAAAGGATCAACCCGAACTTTAGCCTCTTCCATAGCCTGTCGAATTCTATCTGGGGGATGTGGATTGCCTGTCTGTGGATTCATTGCTCGCTTTGCGATGTGATCTATGATAGTTTCGGTTTTCTCTGCGACGAGTTGTTCTCTCTGTTCATGGGTTAATCTAAACTCGCCTTGTTTGATGATCTCAGGTGCAATGTCAAAGATATCATCTGATCCAAATGCATCTTCTACAAGACTGTCTGTTGCGCGTTCACCACGCTTCGCATCCTCATAGATTTCATATGATTTCAAAATGTCTTCAAGAGGGATTGCTTCGCCACGTCTGTATTCAAATGCAAGATTTGGGTCTACGAAAAGTTCGAATCTAAGATGACCTTTCTGAATCCCAACGACCACTGCATCAAGATCAATCCATTTATCGCCTGTCTTCTTGCCTGATCCTCCACCACTCATGTGTGGGTCAACTCCTATTCCTATTTGGGCTTGGTAGGTTGAAGATAACTTGCGATTTCATCATTGGAGAGTTTTTCGAATTTGCGAGTCTTCGTTGGTATTTTCACAATCTCAACATTGTCTACAGTAAGTTCCTTCTCAGTAGCTTCACGAAGAGATCCTAGTCCAACTTCAATCGCATCATTCAGACTCATTTTCCGATTGTACCTTTGTTCGAGAAATTCACCGGCTCGAGCAGTGCCTCTTCCTATAATTGACGCCAAGAAACCCCAGTATGTGCCAACTGGATCAGTGACAAATAACTTTGGAGATCC